>NZ_JBKFBD010000003.1:0-199825 GCF_053345975.1 Microbacterium sp. C23T
CCGGCCGGTGGCCCGGGGTCCCGGGGGGCAGCGGGGGGGGCCGGGGGCGCCGCCCGCGGCATCGGCGTCGAGGTCGCCCGGCCAGCCGGTGACCTCGACGAAGCGGAAGCCGTGGAAGGTGAAGCGGGGTTCCCACTCCTCGACCTCGCGGCCGGCGAGCGTGTAGTTGTCGGTCGAGCGTGCATTGCGGAGCGGGCGCGTGTAGATCTCGCCGTCCTGCATGACCTCCGCGGTGCGCAGACTCACGGTGGTGCCTGCCTCGCCCGAGACCCGGATCCGCACGCGGCCCACCAGGTTCTGCCCGAAGTCGAGGATGCGCGAGCCGCTCGGCCCGGTCAGCACCGCGACGGGGTGGACCTCCTCGGTCGAGCGCACCGGGGGAGCGGTCGGCGCGACGAGCGTCGCGGGGTCGCGGTGGCGCTCCTGCACGCCCTCCCACGCCGAGTCGTCGTAGCCGGGGGTGGACCAGTCGGGCAGCTCCTCGCGAGCGTCGTAGTCCTCGCCGTCGTAGATGCCGCTCGCGAGGATCGGGCTCGGCGCCGAACGCCACGAGTGGTCGGTCGCGACGATCTCGCGGGATCCGTCGCTGTAGGTGAGCTCGAGCTGGCCGAGGAAGGACTGGTCGTCGCCGTAGAGGTTGCGGAAGCCGCCGCGCCAGCCGAGGCGGCCGCGGTACCAGCCGTCGCCGAGCCACGCGCCGAGCGCGTTGTCGCCGGGTGTCACGAGGTCGGTCACGTCGTATGTGTAGTACCGCAGGCGCTTGCCGTACACGGTCCAGCCGGGCGAGAGCGTGTCGTCGCCGACGCGGGCGCCGTTGAGCTCGGCCTCGTAGACGCCGTGCGCGGTCGCGTAGAGGCGGGCGCGCACCAGCCCGTCGCGCACGTCGAAGCCGCGGCGGACGAGCGAGGGGCGCCGCTCGTCCGACATCGGGTTCTCGTTGCGCGTCGCGCCGACCGGTCGGGCGACCCAGTCCGAGGGCTCGAGCAGCCCGGCCTCGAGGACGGTGGGGACGGATGCTGCGGACCACGCGCCGTCCTCACCCCGAACCGAGATCCGCACCGAGACGATCTCCCGCGAGCGCAGCGGTTCGGCGGGCCAGGCGACGAGCACCTGCTCGCCGGAGTCGATGACGTAGGTCGTGACATCGCCGCCACGGTCGACCTCGACCGAGTACGACGTCTGGCGCCAGCCGGACGGAGCTGAGGTGACGCGCCACGAGAGGCGCGGCATCCGCTCTCCGATGCCGAGCGGTTCGCGATGGTGTTCGATGCGGGGTGCGTCGACGATGACGGACATCGGAGTCCCTTCCGAGAGAACTGAAACGTTTCGGTTTCAACGTGTAAAGTGAGTGTCGCACCGAATTCGAAACGTTTCAAGTTGCGGTCGGGGTGCGAGTACACGGAGGTACGACATGCGGATCGGCGTCACCGGCAGCGGAGGCAAGCTCGGGCGGGCCACGGTGGAGCGCCTGCGCGCCGACGGCCACGACGTGATGGGCTTCGACCTCACGGGGACGCCGGGGCCGGGCTTCACCCGCGTCGACCTCACCGACTTCGGGCAGACCCTCGACGCTCTCCTCTCGGTGACCGCGCGCCACGACGGGCTCGACGCGCTCGTGCATCTCGCGGCGATCCCGGTGAACGGGCTGGTGCCCGACGCGGCGACCTTCCACAACAACGTCACGGTGTCGTTCAACGCGCTGTTCGCCGCGCACCGCGCCGGCATCCGCACGATCGTGCTGGCGTCGAGCATCACCGCCATGGGCTTCCCCTTCGACGAGGCGCCGCCGTCCCTGCCGGTCGACGAGACGTACACGAGCGCCAACAACACCTACGGCCTCGGCAAGGTGGCGGAGGAGGCGATCGCCGCCCAGCTCGTGCGATGGACGCCCGACACCTCGATCACCGCGCTGCGCTTCACGAACGTGGTCGGGCCCGACGAGTACGCGACGTTCGAGCGGGCGGCCGAGCCCGGCTACCGCCGCGACCTCGTCGGCTCGTGGGTCGATGCGCGCGACGGGGCGCTCGCGGTCGCCCTCGCGCTCGCCGCAGCGGAGCCCGGCTTCGAGGTGTACAACGTCTCGGCGCCGGAGTCCGGCAACGCGGAGCCCTCCCGCGAGGTCGCCGAGCGCTGGTTCCCCGGCACCCCTGTCGCCTCCGACCTCGGCGAGTTCGAGTCGCTCATGTCGACCCGCAAGATCCGCGAACGGCTCGGGTTCGCCGCCGAGCACGACTGGCGCTGACATGTCGCGCCCCGGCATCCGCCAGGTGGCCGCCCACGCCGGCGTGGCGGTCGGCACGGTCTCGGCCTACCTCAACCACCCGGATCGCGTGTCGCCCGAACGGGCGGGGCGCATCGCCGCGGCGATCGACGAGCTCGGCTTCGTGCCGTCGAGCGCGGGACGCCAGCTGCGCCTGGGCGTCAGCAGCCTCATCGGCTACCTCTCGCCCGACGTCAGCAACCCACGCTTCAGCGAGCTCGCCCAGGAGGTCGAGTACCGCGCCGAGCGGCTCGGCATGACGGTGTTCTTCGCTCACTCCCACGGCGACCGCGAGCGCGAGGACGCGTATCTCGAGGCCTTCGAGCAGCGCCAGGTGCGCGGCATCCTGGTGTCGTCGTTCCAGCCGATCGAGGCGAGGCTCGCCGCGATGCGCGAGCGCGGCACGCCCTCGGTCCTCGTCGGGCGACGCGCGTGCGACGAGCTCCAGCCGTCTGTGTCGATCGACGATGTCTCGGGTGGCCGGCAGGCGGGCGAGCACCTCATCGCGAACGGATGCCGCCGGCTCGCCTTCGTCGGCGGCCCGCTGCCCGTGCAACAGGTCGCCGATCGGCTCGACGGCATGCGGACCGCGGCGGTGGCAGCATCCGTCGACGCTCCTGAGGTCATCGAGGTCGCCGAGCGGTCGATCGCCGTCGGACGCGCGGTCGGCGCGGCTCTGGCGGCTCGCCCCGCGACCCAGCGCCCGGACGGCGTGTTCGCCGCGAACGACGTGCTCGCGCTCGGCCTGCTCCAGGCGCTCGTGGCCGGCGGTGTCTCGGTGCCCGGCGAGGTCGCGCTCGTGGGGTACGACGACAACGAGTTCGCCGAGGCGTCCCTCATCCCGCTCACGAGCGTCCGCGCGCGTCACGACGACTTCGGTGCGGCCGCGGTCGACCTGCTGTTCGAGGCCATCGAGCACGGAGCCGGGCCGCGCGCCGACGGCGCCACGGCGCAGCGCGTGTACGCGCCCGAGCTGATCGTGCGCGAGAGCTCGCGCCGCGCGCACTGAACTCCCACCCGTCACACGGATACGACATCGAAGGAGAATCCCCGTGTCCTCAGCGCTCCGCGCTCCCCAGTCCGAGCTGTACCGCCCCGTCGAGCTGACCTTCACCGGCAGCGACGTGATCCCCGCGGACCGCACGCCCGTCACCGTGCACGCGCGGCACGGAGCATCCGGAGCCGAGCGCGTCGCCCCCGGCTTCTGGGATGGCGGCACCTCCTACCGCGTGCGGTTCGCGCCCGACCTCGAGGGGGAGTGGTCGTGGACGAGCGAGAGCACGGATGCTGCGCTCTCGGGTCAGTCCGGCACGTTCGAGGTCGTGCGCGGCAGCGACCACGGGCCGGTGCGCGTCGCGCACCGCTTCCACTTCGCGCACGCCGACGGCACGCCGTTCCGGCCGGTCGGCGCGACCGTGTACAACTGGCTCCACCAGGACGAGCCGCTGTTCTCGTCGACCGTCGACGGGATCGCCGAGGCAGGCTTCAACAAGTTCCGCTTCATGGTGTTCCCGCAGGGCGGCGGGTACATCGAGCACGTCCCGACGCTCATGCCGTTCGAGAAGACCGACGGGCGCTGGGATGTCACGAAGCCCGTGCCGGAGTTCTTCCAGCGCCTGGACCGCGCCGTCGAGGTGCTCGGGGAGCGCGGCATCCAGGCCGACGTGCTGATCTACAACGCGTACGACCGCGGGCAGTTCGGCCTGAACGAGCTCACCGAGGAGGAGGACGCGGTCTACCTGCGCTACCTCGTCGCGCGGCTCGCCGCCTTTCCCCACGTGTGGTGGTCGCTCTGCAACGAGTTCGACCAGCTCGAGCGCCCCGACGACCGCTGGGACCGCACCGGCGAACTGCTCGCCGAGATCGACCCGTACGACCACCTCCGCTCGATCCACAACTGGATCGAGCTCTACGACAACAACCAGCCGTGGGTCACGCACGCGTCGATCCAGAACGGCGCGGTCACGACCGACTTCGGCCGCGCGAACCTGTACCGCGACGTCTACGGCAAGCCGGTCGTGCTCGACGAGATCAAGTACGAGGGCGACATCCCCGACCGCTGGGGGCACCTCGATGCCGAGCAGCTCGTGCACCAGTTCTGGATCGCCACCGTCGCCGGCACGTACGCGTCGCACGGCGAGAGCTTCGCGACCGAGTCCGGAAGCCTCCACATGGTCGAGGGCGGACCGCTCCGCGGCGACTCGCCGGCGCGGCTGGGCTTCCTGCGCACGGTCCTCGAGGAGGTCGATGGCGCGGGCCTCGACCCGATCGACAAGTGGGACGACCCGGCGTACGTCGCCGGCATCCCGCGCCGCCTGTACGTGCAGTATCTCGGCGCCTCGGCACCCGCGACGTGGGACTTCCGCCTGCCGATCGGCGTCCCCGGCGAACGGCCGGAGCCCGGCGACCGGTTCGTGGTGGACGTGATCGACACCTGGAACATGACGGTGACGCCGGTCGGCCGGACCTTCACCCTCGACGACGTGCAGCGCAACGACGCGTACGACCGCGCATCCGCTCCCGTCGAGCTGCCCGAGGGCGAGGCGCTCGCGCTGCGCATCACGCGGATCGGAGGCTGAGTCGTGGCATCCGTCGATCGCCTGCGCGCGTGGCGGGGCGGACCGCGGCTCGGCACGGCGTACTACAACGAGTACCTGCCCGATCCGGACCGGCTCGAGACCGACCTCGACCTGATGACCGAGGCGGGGATCACGTGCATCCGCGTCGGTGAGTCGGTCTGGTCCATGTGGGAGCCGCGCGACGGCGAGTTCGACCTCGAGTGGATGACGCCGATCCTCGACGCCGCCGGCCGGCTCGGGATCGACGTCATCTTCGGCACCCCGACCTACGCGGTGCCGCCGTGGCTGGCCCGCGCGCACCCGGAGCTCGCGGTCGTACGGCGCGACGGCTCCGCGGTGCCGTGGGGCGGACGGCAGGAGGTCGACTACACGTCAGAGCTCTTCCGCGGCTACGCCGAACGGGTGATCCGCGCCGTGATCGGCCGCCACGGTCGGCATCCCGCAGTGATCGGAGTGCAGCTCGACAATGAGGCCGGCCTCCACCTCATCCACAACGACGACGTCGTGCAGCGCTTCCGCGAGTGGGTCGCGGAGCGCTACGGCGACGTCGAGACGCTCAACCGGGAGTGGGGGCTGACGTACTGGTCGCACCGCATCGCCGACTGGGACGAGCTGTGGGCGCCGGCCGGCAACACGACCCCGGCCTACGACCTCGCCTGGCGCCGGTTCCAGGCGGAGCTCACGGCGGACTTCATCGGGTGGCAGGCCGGCATCGTCCGCGAGCTCGTCGACGACGACACCTTCCTGACGACGTGCATCGCCTACCAGCGCCCCGCGATGGACGACGTCGCGGTCGGCGCGCAGCTCGACATCGCCAGCGGCAACGCCTACTACCTCGCCCAGGACGCGCTCGACCTCGACCGCGAGGGCGCCGGCGGCCAGTGGTACGCCGACGACGTCCCGCAGTTCGTGCTCATGGCAGACCGCATGCGCGCCACGACGCAGGGGCCGTTCCTCGTCACCGAGACGGGTGCCGCGTCCATCGGTCCCGCGTGGCTCACGCGCCCGCCCTATGACGGGCAGCTCGCGCAGGCGGCCTGGCTGCTGGTCGCGCGCGGGGCGCGGCTCGTGTCGTACTGGCACTGGCACACCCTGCACTCGGGCGCCGAGGTGCACTGGGGCGGCATCCTCGGGCACGATCTCGAACCCGGCCGCATCCACGCGGAGGTCTCCACGATCGGCCGGCAGTTCGCGACGGCGGCGGAATGGCTGACGGATGCTGCGCCCGACGCCGACCTCGGGCTCGTGTACGCGCACGACAGTGAGTGGATGATGACGTTCGAACCGCCGCTCGCCGCCGGATCCGAGGGGGACCGCGGGGCGTACGCGCGGATCGTCGGCGCCTTCGGCCGCGCCGCGATCGATGCCGGGCTGCAGGTCGGATACGTGAACGAGCGCCAGCTGCCCGAGGCCGACGAGCTCGTGCGGCGCTACCCGGTGCTCGTGGTCGCCGGGCTGGTGGCAGCATCCGATCCCACCCTCGAGACGCTCGTCGAGTACGCGCGACTCGGCGGCCGGCTCGTGCTGGGTCCGCGCACGGGGTACGGCGACGACGAGGGCCGCCTGCGCGCGGCGCTCGCACCGGCGATCGTCGGGCCGGCGGCGGGAGTCGGCTACCGGGAGTTCGCGGCGCTCGCCGCGCCGGTGGAGGTCGTGCGCGACGGCGAGCACGTCGGGAGCGCCCGGGGCTGGGTCGACGGGCTCGAGCCCGACGATGCCGAGGTCGTGCTCGGATACCGGCATGAGCTGTTCGGGCGCTGGGCCGCCGTGACGCGGCGCGATGTCGGTGCGGGCTCGATCACGGTGGTGGGCACGCTCCTCGACCGCGCGACGCTCGCCGAGGTGATCACCGGCGTGGCGGGTGCGCCCGACGGGATCCTCGCGGCGCGGGCGAGCTCGGTCACGGCGCACTCCGTCACCGGGGAGCGGGGCCGGGTGTGGGTCGTGCACAACTGGTCGCCGCAGCCTCGGACGGTGGTCGTCGCGCGGGCGGCGGCATCCGTCCTCGATGACGCGGTGCATGAGGCGAGCGCCGAGGTCACGCTCGCACCCTGGGACGTGCGCGTCTGGCGCGAGGCCTGACCACCGACCGAACTCGGAGATCTGGCGGAACTCGGAGCGTTGCCGGCGCGGGCGTCCGCGTTTCGCCGGATCTCCGAGTTCCGCCCGTGTCAGAGGCGCTGGAAGGTGCCCGGGGCGAGTTCCGCGGTGCGGGACTCACCACCCGGGAGCTCGACCTCGGCCGCGCGGGGGGGGGGGGCGGGGGTCGCGGCGGGCACCGCGGCCCCCCCCGCGGGGGGGGCCCCCCCCCCCGGGGGCCCGCCCCCCGCCGGGGGGGAGCGGCGGTCGAGGTTCGCGACGAGCACGACGTCCCCGCCGGCGGTGCGGGCGCCGAGCGCCCACACGAGGTTGTCGAGGGAGTCGCCACGGAGGCCCGGCTCGCCCGCGAGGGCCGCGAGCGCGGCGACGGCGTCGAACACCGGCAGCGTGGCGCTGTCGGCCGTGCGCAGCCCGCGGGGGCCCCACTCCTCGAAGTAGGCGAGGGTCGCGACGCCGGGCACCGCGAAGGCGGCGGCGCTCGCGACGGTCCACGCGGCCAGCTCGGGGGCGGCCTGGCGCGCATCGACGGCGTCCGTCAGGGCCGAGCCGTAGCCGTCGCGGAGGTCGTCGTGCTCGGGCATCGGCGGCGGGGTCGTGGCCACGTCGTTGAAGTGCGGCCGCAGCGAGATCGGCCCGATGTGCACCGGCAGCCCGCCGGCGAGGCGCACGGCCTGCCCGGCGGCGACCCGCTGCATGCCGACGGACTCGACCAGTTGGGCGGTGCTCAAGCTGTGGAACAGCGGCGTGCTGCTGAACACGATCCCGTCCAGGCCCCGCGGAAGGCGGTGGTGCTCGCGGTTGAGCTCGGTGAAGTGCGAGCGCGCCCCGCCGACGACGTCGGCCTCGATGCCCGCCTCGGTGAGGGCGTGGCGCAGCGCGGCGATCGCCTCGAGGTCCGAGACGTGTCGCGCCGGACCCGTCGCCGGGAACGCGGTGACCCGTGCGACCGACAGGCCGTGGAGCGTGCGGACGGCGTGGTCGATGGCGGCCGGGTCGGCGTCCGCGAGGACGAACCTCACGTCGAGAGGGAGTCCGGATGCCGCGGCACGGTCGAGTGCCGCACGCCAGTTGCGCGTCGCGAGGTCCAGCTCGACGAGCACCGTCCCGCCGAGGGCGGCGAAGTCGGGCGTGGGGTCGGGAGCGGTCGACGCCGACACCCCGATCGCGGGCAGCGCCGGCCCCTCCTGGAGGAGGATGCGGGTCACCGGGTCGTCGACCACGGTGCCGGGCGTCCCCGACACGACGATGTCGACCGCCTGGACGACGCGCTCACCGGCGGCGAGAGAGTAGGGGAAGGGGAGCGCGAGGGGACGGCTGTACGTCTTGTACGAGGCATCCGACCAGTTGCGCTGGTCCTCCATCTCGAAGACGTCGCCCGCGAAGCGCACGTCGACGTCGAGGCCGTCGTGCGTCCAGGACAGGGCTGCGATGTCGAACGCCGGCTGATGAGGGCTGATGCCGGCCGGGAACCGGGAGCGCACCACCGCGCCGTCGGAGTGGCGGACGTGCAGCGTGGATCCCGCGAGCGTCGGCGGGTGGAGCACGACGAGGCCGGTGCGGTTGGTCTCGAAGTCCGAGGCCGACTCGAGGTCGGCGAGGACGCGCAGGCGCCCGGCGCCGCGCACCTCGGCGCGGACGATACCGCGGAGATCCGAGCCGAGCCCGGTCGTGTGCACGTGCAGAGTCAGCGCGATGCCGGACGCGTCGACGCGGTCGACCACGAGGCCGGCGGTGTCCCAGTTGCGATCGCGCACCACCGCGCGCACCGAACGGAGCACGACGCTGCCGTGGTACGAGATGTCGGCGAGCTCGTCGTCACGGAGTTCGAGCGACCATGGGCCGCTCCGCCACTCGCGTGCCGGCTCGCCGTTCCACAGGTCCGTCATCGTCCCATCCTCGCCTCGCCTGTCGCGATGTGCCACGGGTGGCGGCCGTTCGTGACCGGCGAGCAGTTCGTGTTCGTCCGGAGATGCTGCTCACCTGTCACGAGGTGCCACAGGTGGCGGCGGATCGTGACAGGTGAGCAGACGGTGATCGGGGTCAGAGTGAGGTCATACCGCCGTCGACCTGGAAGGTGGCGCCCGTCGCGAACGAGCCGTCGTCGCTGGCGAGGTAGACCATGATGCCCGCGACGTCGTCCGGCGTTCCGGCGCGACCGATCGGGATGCGGCTGACGATCGCGGCGCGGGACTGCGGGTCCTCGCTGATCGCCGCGACGAGGGGCGTCTCGGTGTAGGCGGGCTGCACCGTGTTCACGCGGATGCCGCGATCGGCGTACGCCGCGGCGACGGTGCGGGCGAGGCCGTGCATGCCGGCCTTCGACGCGCTGTAGGCGGTGAAGTCCTTGCCCTCGCCGTTGACCGCGGTGGGGCTGCCGGTCAGGATGATCGACCCGCCGCCCCGCAGGAGCATCGAGCGCACCGCGTGCTTGACCGTCAAAAAGGCGCCGGTCAGGTTGATGTCGATCGTCCGTCGCCACACCTCCAGGTCGAGGTCGGCCGCCTGCGCATCCTGTCCGAACAGCTGCACGCCGGCGTTTGCCACCACGACGTCGGGCGCCCAGCCGGCCGCCTCGACCTCGGCGAAGGCCGCGGCGACCGCGTCCTCGTCGGAGATGTCCATCGTGACGGCACGGGCGTTCTCGCCGATCGCCGCCGCGGCCGCGGCCGCGCCCTCGCCGTTGCGGTCGGCGAGGATCACGCGCGCGCCCTCACGGGCGAAGCGCTGGGCGACCGCGAGGCCGATGCCCAGTGCACCGCCCGTGATGAGCGCGGTCTTGCCCTCGAGCTGTCCCATGGATCAGCGCTCGATGTGGTCGAGGTGCAGCATGCGCGCGAGGTTCTTGTCGAGCTCGTCGTCGCGGAAGATCTTCTTCCAGTCGTCCTTGATGATCGACTCGCGGCCGTAGTCCATGGCGATGAGGCAGGCGTCCGAGAACGGGTTGTCGCCGCGCAGGCCGTTGGCGAGCGCCACCTGGGTGTGGCCGTACAGGATGCTGCGCGCCGCCGCCTCGGGAACGCCCATGGTGTTGATCGCCTCGTCGAGGGCCTCGTTGAGCAGCGCGCCGATCATGCAGGCGACGGTCTCGACCAGGGTCGGCTCGAGCTGGGCGAGCTGCTTGACCGTGACGAAGTGCACGTCGATGACGGGGGCGTAGATCGCGCGGACCGTCGCCTCGACGATCGCCTTGTGGGCCGGGTCGTCGCTCTCCACAGCAGCGATCGCGTCCTGCGGAGCGGCGATGCCGCCGAACGTGTCGGCCCACTCCTCCTTGGTGGTGCGCTCGAGGAACACCGACGGGTGGCACGGGTGCGCGACGGCCTGGATGACGTCCTCGCGCGTGGTGAGCAGGCCCGCGTACGCGGCGGCCGGGTCCAGCGTCAGCACGATCGCGCCCGACTTCAGCTGAGGCACGAGGTCGGCGGTGACGGGGCCGAGGGCGAGGTCGGGCACGGCCAGGACGACGATGTCGGCGTCGGCGACGGCGGTGGCGGCATCCGTCAGCTCACGGCCCGCGTCGATCGTGCGCTGCTGGCCGGCGGGCGAGTTCTCGACGTACCAGACCGTGTGGTCGGTCTTGACGAGGTTGTTGGACACGCGCATGCCCATCTTCCCGCCGGCGCCGACGACGGCGATCTTGTACGTCTCGGTGGTGGTCGTGCTCATGTCGTGCTCCTCAGATATTCGATGGTTCGGCGGGTCCATTCCCGCTCGGTGCGGACGGTGGTCTCGGCATCCCCCTGCCACGAGAGCCAGTGCTCGACGATCTCGTTGATCCCGCGCTCGCGCGGGCGGACGGTCTCGAGGAGGTGGGGGTAGTCGTGGAGGCCGTCGCCCATGGGCGCGCCCCCGTAGGTGAAGCCGACCCAGCCCGGCTGGCGGGCGAAGGCGAAGTCCTTCACGTGCACGTTCTTGACGTGCGCCGCGGTCTGCTCGACGCAGTCGCGCGGACGCTCGAGGCGCGCGACGACGTTCGCGGGGTCGAGGCAGATGCCCAGGCGGTCGCTGCCGATGCGCTCGACGAGCCCGGCGAGGTCTTCGGTCGAGACCTGCTCGTACGTCTCGAGCGCGAGGTCGACGCCGGCCGCCTCGAACGAGGGGAGCACGGCACGCAGCCATTCCTCGGCCTGCTCCAGCGTGGGACGGGTCTCGGCGGAGTACAGCATGCTGCGCACGAGCGTGGTGTCGAACGCGCTCGCGAGATCGAGGAACCGGGTCAGCCGGTGCGGCTCGATGCCCTTGGTGCCCAGCTCGATCGTCAGCTCGAGGTCGCGCGCCGCGGCTGCGGCATCGGTGAGCTCGGCGCCGGTCATGGCCTCGAGGGGCGCGTAGTCGCAGATCTGGAACAGGTCGACGCCGAGTTCCTTCGTCGCCTCGAACGCGCCGACGAGCGAGAGCGGCTCCGGCACCTGGTCGGAGTGCTGCCAGAAGAACGCGTACGTCCCGAGGCCGATCATGCGTCGACCCCCGCTCGGGACGATGCGAGAGCGGCGGCTTCGTCGAGCACGGCGATGAGGGCGTCGGGGTCGTGGGCGAAGCGGCCGAGGAAGAGGCCGTCGACGGCGTCGCCGAGGCGGGTGAGCAGGCCGGGGCCGGCGGAGCCGCCGTAGATGACGACGCTGCCTGCGCGGGCGGGGTCGGCGTCGACCGCGGCGCGGAGCGCTCGGGTGACGGTGGCGATGTGCGTGTCGGGGGCGGGCTCGGCGGCACCGATCGCCCACACCGGCTCGTACGCGACGATCACGGGGCCGGCCGGGACCTGCTCGAGGTTCGCGGCGAGCTGCTCGACGTTCGCGAGCGCTGCGGCGGGGGCGCCGAGGTGCTCGGCCTCGCCGATGCAGAGCACCGGGGTGATGCCGTGGGTGAGGGCGGCGGTGGCCTTGCCGGCGGTGACGGTGTCGGTCTCGTCGAACAGGCGGCGCCGTTCGGCGTGGCCGATCTCGGCGACCTGGACGCCGACCTCGGCGAGCTCTTCGGCGGTGACCTCGCCGGTGTACGCGCCGGGCGGGTAGGCGGAGACGTCCTGCGCGCCGACCAGCACCGGGGTGCCGGCGAACGCCTCGAGGGCGGGGAGGATCTGCAAGTAGGTGGGGATGACGAAGAACCGCACGTCGCCTGCGGCCACGGCGGGGTGACCGGCGGCGCGGGCGGCGACGTCGGCGAACCACGCTCGTGCCCGCTCGTGCCCGAAGTACGTCTTCAGGCTCACCCCGACCGTGATCCGGGGGTGCACCAACTCCTCAGATTCGCTCGAAGCCTGCGGACTCCGGGCGGACTCCTGCGAGTCCGGTGCGGTTCTGAGGAGTTCGTGCTCGGTCATCAGCAGGACCCGGTGGTCTCGAACTCGTCGATGACGGCGACCTTGTCGGCCGACGCCGAGGTGGTGTCGAACCGGTAGGTCAGCCACTCCCGCACGAGGCGGCGGGCGAGCTCGATGCCGACGACGCGCTGGCCCATGGTGAGCACCTGCGCGTTGTTGGACAGCACGCCGCGCTCCACCGAGAACGAGTCGTGCGCGGTGACGGCGCGGATGCCGGGCACCTTGTTCGCCGCGATCGCGACGCCCAGGCCCGTGCCGCAGATCAGCAGCGCGCGGTCGGCGGTGCCGGCCGCGACCTGCTGCGCGGCCTCGATGGCGACCTTCGGGTACGGCGTGTGGCCGTCGGCGTCCACGCCCACGTCGATGACCTCGACCACGCCGGGGTTCGCTTCGAGGTCCTTCTTCAGGATCTCCTTGTAGTCGAATCCGGCGTCGTCGGCGCCGATCACGATGCGCAGCGGCTGGGCGGTCTCGAGCTCAGGCATTGGCGCCCTCCTTCTTGTTCTCGGCCGCGAGCGTCTCGCCCACGGCGGTCACGATGAGCGCGAGACTGATCGCGCCCGGGTCGGGGGTTCCCACGCTGTTCTGGCCGTGCGTGCGCGCGCGGCCCATGCGGGGGAGGAGCTCGGCCGTCGCGGTCGCGGCGCGGGTGGCAGCATCCGCCGCCGTCCGCCACGCATCGGTGAGGCCCGCGCCCGCATCCACGGCACCGGTGAGGGTGGTGCTGAACGGCACGAGCGCGTCGACCAGGGTCTTGTCGCCGACCTCGGCCTTGCCGTAGTCGGTGACTCCCCGCGAGCCTGCCGCGACGCCCGCGGCGACGGCCGTCGGCTCGGGGCGGCCCTCGTCGCCGAGCTTCGCGGCGACCGCGTTCAGGATGACGCCCCACAGCGCACCGGAGGTGCCGCCGGCCTTGTCGGACCACGCGTCGGCGGCGTGCGCGAGCGTGGTGCGCGCGCCGGCGTCGGCGTCGACGGCGGCGGTCGCGGCGGCGAGGGCGGCGTGCGAGCCGCGCTGCATGCCGATGCCGTGGTCGCCGTCGCCGGCGATCGCGTCGATCCGGCCGAGCTCGTCGACGTGCGTGTCGACGGTCTCCGCGATCGTGCGCACCGCGGCGAGCACGGTGCGGGCGACGGACTGGGATGCCTCATCGCCGGGCTCGATGGCCTCGGCCACGGCGGCGGTGCTGTCGGCGGCCACGAGCCGCTGCTGCGGTGCGACCGAGCCGCGCCGGTAGGCGGGGGTGTCGACGGGGGTCTCCCACAGGCCGGCGAGCTCGTGGTCCAGCCAGAACAGGGTGAGCGACGTGCCGGCCATGTCGAAGCTCGTGCAGTACTCGCCCACGTGCGGGTCGACGATCTCGAGACCCGCGTCGGTGAGCAGCTGGGCGATGCGCCGGTAGACGACGAACATCTCCTCGTACTTCAGCGACCCGAGGCCGTTGAGGATCGGCACGACGCGGGCACCCGCGAGCTCGACCCCGTCGGGCACCTCGGCCAGCAGCCGCTCGACGAGCAGCTCGGCCAGTCCGTCTGCGGTGGGGATGTCGGTCTCGTCGATGCCGGGCTCGCCGTGGATGCCGAGGCCGATCGCCATCCGTCCCTCCGGGACGGTGAACAGCGGCTGCTCGGCACCGGGCAGCGTGCAGCCGGTGAACGCGACCCCGAACGAACGGGTGCGCTCGTTCGCGAGGCGGGCCAGGCGGGTGACCTCGGCGAGGTCGGCGCCGGCCTCGGCCGCGGCGCCCGCGATCCGGAACACCGTGAGGTCGCCGGCGATGCCGCGCCGCTTGTGCTTCTCGTCGGCCGTCGCGCTGACGATGTCGTCGGTGACCGTGACGGTCTCGCACGCGATCCCGTCGGCACGCAGCCGCTCCTGCGCCGCGTCGAAGTTCAGCACGTCGCCGGCGTAGTTGCCGTACGAGAAGAACACGCCGCCGCCGTTGTCGGCGGCCTTCGCGACCGCGAACACCTGCTGCGTCGAGGGCGACGCGAACAGGTTGCCCATCGCCGCGCCGTGCGCGAGCCCCGGACCCACCAACCCGCCGAACGCGGGGTAGTGGCCCGAGCCGCCGCCCACGACGACCGCGACCTGACCGGCCGGCGACACCGTCGACCGCACCACGCCGCCCGGCACCCGCCGCACGTACCGCTCGTTCGCCGCGACGAACCCGTCGATCATCTCGTCGGCGAAGTCCGCCGGCTCATTCCACAGCCGCGTCATCGCGCGTCACCCTTGGGGTCGGCCGCACCGTGCAGGGCCTCCGCGTCCACGGCGGGCGCAGCATCCGCGTCGTCGACGACGACCGGGTTGATGCGGTTGCTGCGGGCGAGGAGCACCATGAGCACCGCCGAGATGAGCATGACGAAGCCGACGATGAACATCGGGACCTCGTAGCCGCCGGTCCAGTCGTGCACGAAGCCCGTGACGAACGGGGCCGAGAAGCCGGCCAGGTTGCCGATCGTGTTGATCAGCGCGACGCCGGCGGCAGCCGCGGCTCCCGTGAGGAAGCGCGTAGGCAGCGTCCAGAAGTTGGGCAGGGCGGCGAAGATCGCGCAGGCCGTGACCGTGATGACCGCGATCGTGGCGGCCGGCGATCCCATGAACAGCGCCAGCGGGATGCTGACGGCACCGGCGATCGCGGGACCCGCGATGTGCCACGTCTTGAGGCCGCGCTTGGAGGCGTCTCGCGACCAGAAGTACATGACGACGGCGGCCGGCAGGTACGGGATCGCGGTGATGAGGCCCTTCTGCAGCGTGTCGAAGGTGACGCCGGACTGCGTCTGGAAGCCCTCGATGATCGTGGGGAGGAAGAACGCCAGCGCGTACAGGCCGTAGATGAACCCGAAGTAGATGAACGAGAGCACCCACACGCGTCCGCTCTTGAACGCGAAGCGCGCCGAGACGTGGCCGTGCTCCTTCTTCTGCGTCGCGGCCTTCTCGCGGTCGAGCGCGTCGGTCAGCCAGACCTGCTCGTCACGGGTGAGCCACTTCGCGTCGGCCGGCTTGTCCTTGAGGTAGAACCACGCGATGACACCGACGATGATGGCCGGGATCGCGACGCCGAAGAACATGAAGCGCCAGCCCTCGAGGCCGAAGAACACTTCGTGCTGCTGGATGAGCCAGCCGGCCAGCGGGGCGCCGATGACCGTGGTGAGCGGCTGCGCCAGGTAGAAGAGCATGAGGATGCGGCCGCGGTACTGCGCGGGCACCCAGAGGCTGAGGAAGAGGATCGCGCCGGGGAAGAAGCCGGCCTCGGCGACACCGAGGAGGAAGCGCAGCACGACGAGCTGTTCGAAGTTCTGCACCCACGTGAACAGCAGCGCGACGATGCCCCAGCTCACCATGATGCGCGAGAGCCAGCGGCGGGCGCCGAACTTGTGCAGCGCCAGGTTCGAGGGCACCTCGAGCAGGATGTAGCCGATGAAGAAGACGCCCGAGGCGAAGCCGAACTGAGCGGCGCTCAGGGCGAGGTCTTCGTTCATGCCGTTGGGGGCGGCGAAGCCGATGGCGGTGCGGTCGAGGTAGTTGATGAAGAACATCAGCGCGACGAACGGCACGAGGCGGATCGACACCTTGCGGATGGCGGATCGCGCGACGGGGGGCGCGTCTGCGACGGTCTGGTTCTGGTCCACGGTGACTCCTGCTCATCGACGGTGATCGAGGTGGTTTCCGTCGACCATTGTGACAAACCGGTTGACCAATTGCAAGTGAGAATGGATGCCTCGTCCGCGCCGCGGCGTCACGCACGGCGGTGTGCGCACGCCGAGGCGCGAAGCATCTCGGGTTCAGGCGACGCGGCGGGCCGCGGCATCCGCGATCTCGAACTCGAGCGTCTCGCCGCCGGGATCCGTCGCGGAGATGCGGAGCTCGACGTCCCCGAAGCGCTGTGTCCAGACGTCGGGCTCGCCCGCGTGTGCGGCGATCGCGTCCCGCGCGGCGTCGTCGTCGAGCGACTCGTACACGATCCAGCTCCCACGGCCGACCCGAGCGGACCGCGAACGCTCGGGAGCGCACAGCCAGGCCGCGATGAGCACGGTCGCGCCCGCTTCCGCGTGGGCGCGCAGCGCCTCGAGGGTCGCGCGGGGGAGCCGGCTGCCCGCGACCACGACGAGACCCGCGTCGGCGAGCTGATCGGCGCGCACGTGCTCGTCGAACACGAGCGTGCTGCGGGTCGGCTGGAACAGCCCGTGCAGGCGGGTCTCTTGAGCGGCGCCCGCGTCGAGCGGGAACCGCGGCCGCGGGATGCCGTTCAGCTCGTGGCGGGGGAAGTCGTAGCCGGGGATGTGGAGGCAGCTCCCGTGGTCGGGGAGCTGCCCGTGACTGAGCGCGTGCCAGGCCTCGAAGACGCTGCGGGAGGTGGCGGGCGCCGTCGTCGCCCGGTTGCCGAACGGCCGCGCGCCGCGGCCGAAGTCGCTGTCGTCGGCATGGACGAGGGCGATGTCGGCGCGGGCATCGAGATGGCTCCAGCGGAGCGGATGCCGCGGCACGAAGTCGCGGACGAACTCCCGCCAGACCTCGCCGTGGGCGGTGCGCTCGAACGCCCCCGAACCGCGGTGGCGCACGAGCACGTCGATGTTCTCGACGAACAGCCGCGTCGGGGCGAACAGGTGGGCCAGGCGCAGCGCCGACGCGAACTCGGCGGGCGAGTGCCCGGGGAAGCCCGGGGCGCGGGTGAGCCAGGGCCCGATGTCGGGGCCCCAGAGATCCGCGCAGATCCACAGCTCGCGCCCGTACTGGAGGGCCGCGCCGAGCGCGGTGCCCAGCTGCAGCGGCTGGAACGACTCCTTCATCACCTTGGGCGTCGGCGTCATCCCGGCGCGGGCGAGCGTATGGAACATGACCGGGAACACCTGCTCGGCGAGCACCGGAACGGACGCAGAACCCGCCGCGGAGGTCGCGGCGTCGACCTCGCGCACGATGCCGCGCACGGCGTCGTCGATCACCGCGACGGCCTCGCGCGCCCCGAGGCCCTCGGTCTGACCGAAGTGGGGCAGGTGCGCGTCGTGGCGGTACTGATCGGCGTGGATCTGGAGGTGCTCGGGCTCGTCGTACAGCACGCCGGCGAGCACGCCGGCGGCCGCAGCATCCTGGATCAACTCGGCCGGGAGGTCGTACCGGTTCGTGCCGTCGACGAAGGGTCCGTTGATGTTGCCGTACTCGTTGCCCAGCACGAGGTCGATGCCGGCGTCGGCGAGGTCGCCCAGCAGTGCGCCGTGGTCGGCGTGGGTCGGGATGACGTGGTGCACGTAGAAGTCGGCGCCGAGGTCGCGCAGCACGCCCACGAACTCGCGCGGTGTCGGCGGCGGATCCTGCGACGGGATCGGGATGCCGGTCCCCGTGCGCATGATCTCATCCGAGGCGGCTCCCGCCCAGGGGTCCTGGAACGCGACGACCGGCCCCTGGATGCCGAGCGACGGCCGGGCCGGGGTGGGGACCGATGAGGGGGTGGATTCGTCGACGGGCACGGGGACTCCTCGGAGAGTGGAACGGAGGTGCGGCGGCCGACGTTCCCTGGAGTCGGCCGCCGCACGGAACGGGTTACTGGTTCAGCACCACGTCCATCTCGGCGAAGAACTGCTCGACGGCCTGGTCGACCGTGAGCGTGCCGAAGTTGAGCTCCTCCGTCAGCTCACGGAACTTCTCGTGCAGCGAGCCGTAGCCGACGATCGGGGCCGGCGGCGCCTCGCCCAGCCGGTCGGCGATCGACGCCTCGTAGTCCACGATGTCCTGGCTCACCGGGTCGAGGTCCGCGGCCTCCCGCGCCGTCGCCGAGGCCGGCAGGCCGCGGTTGGTGCCGAAGATCTCGCCCGACTCCGGCGAGTTGATGAGGAAGTCGATGAGCGTCGCGGCCGCGGCGGGGTGCTCCGAGTTCGCCGCGATGGAGTACATCTGCGACGCCTTGAGGTACAGGTCCTTCGCGCCGTCCACCGACAGCGGCGGAGCCTGCAGCGTGACCTCGTTGCCCTCGCCGAGGTTCGCCAGGTAGCCCGCGAGGAAGTTGTCGGTCTGCGTGTCGCTCGCGCCGAGCCCGGCATCGAAGGCCGTCAGCGGCTGCACCTCGGCGACCCGCTGCTGCGGCACGAACTTTCCGCCCTCGCGAGCGTCGGCACCCTCTTCCCAGTACTCCGTGAGGCGCTCCTCGTCGAAGCCGGGGTTGCCCTCGTCGTCGAAGAGGTCCTTGCCCTCGGCGCGCAGCTGCATCTCGAAGTTCACGAAGCGCGAGGACGGGTCGACGCCGCCCCAGACGTCGGGCACGCCGGCCGCCTGCGCGGCGTCGGTCACCTCGGCGACCCACTCGTAGTACTCGTCCCACGTGCCGCCCGCGAACGGCTCGACGCCGATCTCATCGAGGATCGTCGTGTTCATGAACATCGACCAGGCGTTGGTGGAGATCGGGACGGCCGTCGTGACGCCGTCGACCACGCCGGCGCCGAGCACCGACGGCTCGATCGGGTCGGTCTGGATGATGCTGCCGAGGTACGGCTCCAGGTCGAGCAGTGAGCCGCTCTGCGAGTACTGGCGGATGTACGCGAGATCCATCGTCACCACGTCGGGGAGGCCGCCGCCGCTGGCCTCGATCTGGCGCTTCTCCCAGTAGTCGTTGGGGGAGAGGAACAGCACGGAGACATCGATGTTGGGGTTCTGCTCCTCGAACGCGGCGATCGCCTCGTTGTAGAGCTCAGCGCGCACGTCGTTGCCCCAGAACGTGAACGTGATCGACGCTTCCTCGTCGGGATCGAGGGTCGGCTGGCTGCTGGCGGGCGCGGCGGACGCGCAGCCGGTGAGTCCGACGAGGGCGATCAGGCCCACCCCTGCCACTCCCGCGAGGAGCTTCCTGTTCCGGAACTTCATTGTGATCGACCTCTCGTCTTCGAGTATCAGGAAACGTTTTCTCGTTGTGCCGTGAGAAAGGCGACTGACGTCGCCTGCCCACAGTCTGACAAACCGGTTGACCGAAAGCAATCCCAGAATCGTCCCGACTGCCGTAAGTTGTTCGCATGCCCGCCTACCCCGACGATCGCTCGGCCGAGATCACGGCGGCCCTGGGCGCCCTTCCGACCGGTACGCCGGTCTCCGAGGTCGCCCGCCGCCTGATGGACCTCTTCACCAGCGGCGACCTCGAGGCCGGCACCCGCCTGCCCCCGGAACGACAGCTGGCGGCGACGCTCGGCGTCGGGCGGTCCGCGGTGCGAGAGGCGCTCGCCGCGCTCGAGATCCTCGGCATCGTGGACGTGCGACCCGGCTCGGGCACGTACCTCCGCGGGACCGCGAGCGAACTGCTGCCCCAGACGCTGCGGTGGGGGCTCCTCATCGGCCAGAAGAACACGGCCGAGCTGCTCGAACTGCGCTCGGGGCTCGAGATCTACGTCGCGCGGCTCGCCGCAGGCCGGGCCGCGGCATCCGATCTCCGCGCGATCTCGGGGTCACTCGAGCGCATGCGGTCCGGCGTGGGCGATCTCAAGGCATTCGCGCGCGCGGACCTCGACTTCCACAACGCGCTCGCCGCGGCCGCGGGCAACGACACGCTGATCGACCTGCTGCATGTGGTGCGGTCGCTGCTGCAGGTGTACGCCGACCGGGCCGTCCACGACGAGGCCGAGGCGCGCACCGCCATCGACGAGCACGACGCCGTCTTCCGAGCGATCGAGGCGGAGGACGAGGATGCCGCCGCCTCCGCGATGGCCCTCCACATGGCGACCGCCTCGCAGCGCCTCGCGGCCGAAGCCGCACCCTGAACCGCATCGTCCGAAGGAGGCGCGATGCCGCGCAATTGGGCTGGAACGTACGAGTACTCCGCGCCGCGGATCGTCGAGGCGACGTCGGTCGACGACGTCCAGCGGGTGCTGCGTGAGCCGGGGCGCGTGCGCGCGCTCGGCACACGGCACTCGTTCACCGACCTCCCCGACACCACCGGCACGCTCGTCGATGTGACCGGGTTCGCGGCCGAGTTCGAGCTCGACGAGGTCGCGCAGACCGTCACAGTGCCCGCCGGCATCCGCTACGGCGTGCTCGCCGTGTGGCTCGACGACCGCGGGTGGGCCCTGCGCAACATGGGCTCGCTGCCGCACATCAACGTCGGCGGCGCGACGGCGACGGGCACCCACGGCTCGGGGGACGCGAATCCCGTGCTCTCGGCATCCGTCCGGGCGCTGCGCTACGTCGGAGCCGACGCCGAGGTGCACGAGGTGCGCCGCGGCGACCCCGACTTCGACGCGCTCGTCGTGGGTCTCGGCGCCTACGGGATCGTGGTGTCGCTCACCCTCGACGTCGTGCCCGCGTTCCGCGTGCGGCAGGACATCTACACCGGCATCTCGTGGGAGGCCGCGCTCACCGACTACGACGAGCTCACCTCCGCGGGATACAGCGTGTCGGTGTTCTCGCGCTGGGAGGAGCCGTCGGTCGGCTACGTGTGGCTGAAGACGCGCCTGGAGGCGGACGACGATCCGGTGCCCGACACGATCCTCGACGGCGTCCGCGCGACGGAGGGCGACTCGCCCCTCGGCGTGGAGGACAACATCACGGAGATCGCCGGCGTGCCGGGACCGTGGATGCTGCGCCTGCCGCACTTCCGCCTCGACGCCGAGCCGTCGTTCGGCGACGAGATCCAGAGCGAGTACTTCGTCGCGCGCGCTGACGCGCGGGCCGCGCTGGAGGCGGTGCGGACGCTGGGCGACAGCATCCGTCCCCATCTCATCTGGACCGAGCTGCGCACCGCCGCCGCCGACGAGCTGTGGCTGAGCCCGGCCTACCGCCGCGACGTCGTGATCATCCACTTCACCTGGTACAACCACCCCGACGAGGTCGCCGCCGCCGTCGCGCGCGTCGAGACAGCGCTCGAGCCGTTCGACGCGCGCCCGCACTGGGGCAAGATCCACGGCTTCGACCGCGCCGCGATCGAGCGCGTGCACCCGCGCCTCGCCGACGCGCGCGCCGTGTTCGAGCGCCTCGACCCCGGGGGCCGTTTCTCGAACGCGCACCTCGAGCGCCTCGGCGTGCGCGAAGCCCGCTGAGCGGAGGCATCCGATGGACTTCGCGGTGATCCCCTGGACGGTCGCGGCATGAGCGATCGGCGATTCCCCCGTTCGGTGTTCTCCCGGGGGACGGAGCCCGACGCGCGGTTCACCCTCGCCAACGAGCGCACCTTCCTCGCGTGGATCCGCACGGCCCTCGCGCTGATCGCGGGCGGCGTCGCGCTCGAGGTGCTCGGGCTCGACCTCGACGCGGGCCTCCGCCTGGCGGCGTCCCTGGTGCTCGTCGCCGTCGGCGTCCTCACTCCGGCGCTCGCCTGGTTCGGCTGGATGCGCACCGAGCTCGCGCTCCGCGAGGGGAGGCCCCTGCCGACCTCGCCGCTCGGGGTCATCCTCGGCTCGTCGGTGACGCTGGCCGGGATCCTCGTGATCCTGGCGATCCTGCTGCGATGAGCGAGCTCTTCGACGACGGCCTGCAGCCCGAGCGCACCGAACTGGCGTGGCGGCGCACGGCGCTGGCACTCGCCGTCGGGTCGCTCGTGGCGTTCCGCCTCCTGCCGTCGGCGTTCGGCGACGCCTGGTGGGCGCTCGGCGGCGTCGCCGGCCTGCTGGCCACCGCCTGGCTCTCCCTCAGCGCGCGGCGTCGGTACCGCCGCGTGAACGAGGCCCTCCGCCGGGAGGGCGACAGGGCGCGGATGCCGAGTGCCGGAGTCGTCGGCATCCTCGCTCTGTTCGTCCTCGCGGTCGGGATCACCGGCGTCGCGGTCGTCCTCGCCGTGGCCCTGCGCGGCGGCGCAGCGGTCTGACCGGCGTCGGGCGCCCGTCGGCCCGCGGGGTCACCTCCTGTCAGTCGGCGACGCGGATCGCGCGGACGGCCATGAACTGGCGGCCGGGCAGCGGCACGCGCACCGTGGTGCGGTGGGTGCCCTCGAGGCGCTCGACGGTCATGTTCCACGTGTCGATGACGTCGATCGTCCACTCGCCGTCGCCGAGCACGACGTTGCGGAAGCGGGGACGGTTGAAGCCGAAGTAGCCGACGCGGTGGGCGTCGCTGCCGCCCCAGGGGACGTCCCAGTCGGAGGGGAGCGGGTCCCAGACCCCGTCGGGGGCGTCGGCGAGCAGTCGCTCGAGGAAGCCGATGCGGTCGGGCGAGGTGCCGTGCAGGGCGCCGCCCTTCGACCACCACAGCACCTCGTCGTCGAGCCCGAGCGCCGAGGGGAGGTAGGTCTCGCCGTGGCCGACGTAGCCGCCGCGGACCGCACCCTCCCAGAAGCGCCGGGTCATCTCCTCGCCCGTGATGTTGCCCCAGCCCTGATCGATGTCGCCCTCGTAGGCGCACTCGTCGATCACGACGGGCTTGCCCCAGCGCTCGCGCCATTCGTCGGTGTTCTCGGCGGTGCGATAGACGTCCACGCGCTGGATGCTCACGTGGGTGATCCACGGCTTGGCGTAGTCGTAGAGCGGGCGGCAGTTGTGGATCGAGTTGAGGTGCCCGAACGGGTCCTCCTCGCCGACGATCGCAGCCAAGCGCTCCCAGTCCGCACCGGTCTTCGACCACAGCAGGTCGTACTCGTTCGCCATCGACCACCACACGTTCGAGAACGCGGCGAGGCGGCGCACCGCGTAACGCAGGTAGCGCTCATCGACGGCGGGTCCGAGGTCGGCGAAGCCCCACCGGTCGTACGCGTGGAACAGGATGAGGTCGGCCTCGATCCCCCGTTCGCCGAGCTGCGCGATGCGCCGCTCGAGCCGCCGGAAGTGGGCCGGGTCGAACCGCTCGAGATCGAAGCCGTCCTCGAGAGAGCCGGGGAACACGAAGTCGGCGGGCTCGTTCGCGTTGAACAGGTACGACTTCGGGAACAGACACATGCGGATCTTCGTGAACGGCGCCTCGGCCAGGGTGCGCAGAGTCTGCTCCTGCAGCTCCTCGAGCTGGTGGGTCCACACGTAGGCCGTGGTGCCGAGCGGGCGGTGGCGCGTGCCGTCGGCGTGCCGGAAGTGGAAGCCGTCCACCCGCACCGGCCCGTGCGAGCCGTCGCGAGCGGCCGTCACCGCGACCGTGCCGGCGATCCCATCGAGCGAGCGCGCGGTCGAGCGGGTCACGAAGGTCCACTCGCCCTCGGCGTCGGCGAGCGCCCGCACCAGGTAGCGGCCGTCGCCGTCGTAGAAGCCGCCGACGCGGACGTCCGAGCCGTCCGGACGCGTGAACACCGCGTCGAGCTCGACGTCGACGAACGGGTTGCCGTGGTCGGGGCCGTCGAAGCGCACCTCCAGCACGTCCCACTGGGGCGTCGAGGAAGGAAGGACGACGGATGCTGAGCCCCGCGTCACCTCGTCGCCCTCGTAGGACGGGTCAGGGCTGATCGCCGGCGCGTAGGGCGCACGCTCGTCGTCGCCGTCCTCGATGTCCGCGAGCGCCGCCCACAGGAGTTCCTGCGCGTCGGGGTCCTCGAGGGCGGGGACGAGCGCCACGAGCTGGCCGAGCCGCACGCCGCGGTACTGCGCCGCCATCGGCGACGCCGCGATTCCGGGCAGGTGGGTCTCGAGCACGGCACGGCCGGCGGGGCTGTCGAGGGTGTCTCCGAAGGTGGAGGCGCGGTCGAACACGGGGTTCCTTACGGTCAGAGGGTCGAGGTCAGCGGGCCACGGAGCGGCGGGCGGAGGGGGTGGCGATGCGGGAGCGCGGGAGGCGCGGCATCCGTCATTCGTCGTGTCCTTCCGCGACCCAGCGCAGCACGGCGATGTCGCCGTCGACGGCGTACACGCCGATGACGCGGCCGGTGAACGACTCCGCGACTTCGGAGGAGAGGAAGCGGCCGTCGATCTCGGCGAGCTCGCGGCGCTCGCCTCCGATCGTCGCGCCCAGGTGGAACATGTCGCTCGTCCGCGTGAAGACGCCGTCGGACACGGGCCGGCGCGACTCCAGGTGGAGGTCGAGCTCACCGCCGCTGAACGGGGTCCGCCATTCCTGCACGAGCCCCGCGATCGCGGCGCGGGCGACGACCTCGCCGGCACCGGCCTCGAGCTCGATGTGGAAGTGCTCGTCGTACCGCACGGCGAGGCCGCCGACCCCGGCCGAGACGTCGATGCGCACCGTCACGGCGTTCGTGAGGTGCTCCTGACGACGCCCGACGAACACGGGGCGCGGGTCGTTCAGGGTGGTGCCGTCGGCGTGGAGCACGAGCCAGCCCGGCCGCGCGGCGAGGTCGGCGTGGTCGGTCGGCAGAGCGCGGACGGCGATCCACTCGCCGTCGAGCGCCGTGTCGGTGGCGAACCCGATGTCCGCGCGCCTCCCCGGCCGCGGGTTCAGCTGCACGGGGTCGATCTCGGGCCAGCCGTCCGCGCCCCAGCGCACGGGGGTCACGAACGACTCGCGGCCGAGGGCCGAGAAGGCCCGGGTCATGCTGCGGGGGCGCACCCCGAGCAGCACGCACAGCCAGTCGCCGTCGGGACCGATCACGAGGTCGCCGTGCCCGGTGTTCTGCACCGGACGCGTCGTCCCGCGGGCGGTGACGAGGGGATTGTGCGGCGCCGTCTCGAACGGACCCTCCGGGCCGTCGCCACGGGCGATCGACACGCCGTGGCCGCGCTCGGTGCCGCCCTCGGCGATCATCAGGTACCAGCGCCCATCCACGTCATAGAGGTGCGGCGCCTCGGGGAATCCGCCGCCGGTGCCCGACCACAGTGATCGGGGCTCCTCGAGCGCGCGGTGGGTGGCCAGGTCGACCTTCACCTGCTGGATGCCCAGGTGCGCTCCCGCGTGTTCGCCCGAGAGGATCATGCCCGAGAAGGTGATGTACACGGTGCCGTCGGCATCCCACGCGATGTCGGGGTCGATGCCGTCCAGGCTCCCCGAACCGTCCGCCCTGAGGATCAGGTCGCCGTCGCTCCACGGACCTGCGGCGTCCGCGGCGGTGAAGTGCAGCATCCCGCGCCCCATCGCGTCGCTGATGACGAGATGGAAGACGCCGTCGCGGTGCCGGATGGTGGGCGCCCATGCGCCGCCCGCCGTCGGCACGTGCTCGACCGCGAGCTGACCCGTCCGCGTCGCGACGTGGCCGATGAGCTCCCACGTCTCGAAGTCGGTCGAACGGTGGATCGGGATGCCCGGCAGGTACTCGAACGTCGACGTCGCGAGGTAGTACACGCCGTCGACCGCCACGACGCTCGGGTCGGGGTGGAAGCCGTTGAGGAGCGGGTTGTAGAGCGTTGTCACGAGGTTCCTTCGGAGGGGAGGTTCAGGACGAGAGACGGATGCCGAGTTCCCGGGCGAGCGCGACGGCACGGGGGTCCGCCCCGCCCGGCCACGGGCCGCGCGCGATCGTCCACGCGAAGGCGAGGCCGGTGTCGGGGTCGACGCAGGCCAGCGCGCCGGCCGCGCCATCGTGGCCGAACGCACGTGGCCCGCCGAACGCGAGTTGCTGCGACGGCTTCTGGAACACGATCGCGTGCGCCCGGTCCTGCTGGTGCAGCACCTCGTCGTAGCCGCGGATCTGCTGCTGGCCGATCTCGGCGACGGTGTCCGCGCCGAGGAAGGGCTCGGCGCCGTCGACGCCCGTGACGGCCGCGGCGAACAGCCGCGCGAGGCCGCGGGCGGTCCCGGTGCCCGAGCCGGCGGGATGGCCGTACTCCCAGCTGCGTCGCGAGTTGGCGAGGTCGACCTCGCCGCCCATCGAGCCGAAGACGACCGGGCCGAGCGCCGAGAAGGTCGGAGTGGAGGTGTCGGAGACCGGCTTGATCATCGGCAGCACGTCGACGCGGCGCGACTCGTGCTCGGCGGGGAGGCCGAGGAAGAAGTCGATGCCGTACGGGGTGCGGATCTCCTGCTCGTAGAACTCGTGAAGCGTTCGGCCGGTCACCCGGAAGACGAGCTCGTCGCCGAGGTTCCCGATCGTGATGGCGTGATAGCCGAACGCGCTTCCCGGGTACCAGTACGGCCGGCTCGCCGCCAGGCGCTCCGCCGCCGCGTGGTGGTCGAGCAGCTCGTCCCAGGTGAGCGCGGGCTCCGCCTGCGGGAGACCGGCCTGGTGCGAGAGCAGCTGCCGCACGGTGACGTGCTGCTTGCCCTTCGCCGCGAACTCGGGCCAGTAGGTCGCGACGCGCTCGTCGAGGTCGAGCTCGCCCCGCTCGACGAGCAGGCCGATCGAGAGGCCGATCGTGTTCTTCGTGACCGAGTAGGGCACGATGACCGAGTCCTCGGCCATGTGCGGCCCGCCCCACGCGTCGAGCACGGGATGACCGTCGTGGAACGCGGCGACCTGGAACGACAGGTCGGGGTCGGCGGCGAGCAGCCCGTCGAGGCGTGTGACGACCTCCTCCAGCCGCTCGTCGGCGCGTCCCTTCAGACCGGCGGTGCCGAGCGCATTCACGCGACGCTCCAGTCGATCGACAGCGGCAGGTCGGCCACCGAGGCGCCTGCACGGAGCGTGAAGGCGCCGGGCTCGACGACCCACTCGCCCGCCCAGTGCGCGAGGCTGCGCGCCGGCACGGGGACCGACGCGGTGACGGTCTCACCGGGTGCGGCGTGCACGGTCGCGAATCCGACGAGCCAGCGCTCGGGGCGCTCCACCGCGGACTCCGCGCGCTCGGCATACACCTGTACGACCTGCTTGCCGGCACGGTCGCCGGTGTTCGCGAGCGTCACCTCGACCGTGTCGCCGATGCGCTGCGCGGCACCCCACGACCACGTCGTGTACCCGAGGCCGTGGCCGAACGGGAACGCCGGCTCGGCATCGGCCTTCAGCCACGCGCGGTAGCCGATGTGCAGGCCCTCGCGATAGTCGAGGCGGCCGTCGGTCGGAACGACCTCGGTCACCGGAACATCGGCGAGGGCTCCCGGCCACGTCGTGGGGAGGCGCCCGCCGGGCTCGGCGGCTCCCGTGAGCACGTCGGCGATCGCGTGCCCGAACTCCTGGCCACCGAAATACCCCTGCACGACGGCCGCGACCTCGTCCGCCCACGGCAGCACGACCGGCGAACCGGCGTTGACCACGACGATCGTCGGGGTTCCGGTGGCGGCGACGGCGCGCACGAGGTCGTCCTGGCGGCCGGGAAGGTCGAGGCTGGTGCGGTCGTAGCCCTCCGACTCGACCTTCGAGTTCGTGCCCACGACGACGATCGCGACCTCCGATGCCGCGGCTTCTGCGACCGCGCGGGCGATGAGCTCGTCGGGATCGGTGCGCTCGGGGGCGATGCCCAGCGTCGCGCTGAGGGCGCCCGACAGCGCACCGTGGCTCTCGCGTGTGAACTCGACGCGGACCGCGGTCTCGCGACCGGCCTCGACGGCGACCGTGGCGGTGATCGACGGCGGGTTGAGGAACGCCGCACCCAGGTCGGTGCCCTCGATGACGGGGGCGTCGTCGAGGACGAGACCCTCGTCGACGTACAGCCTGCCCGGGTTCGCGCCGGCGAAGCCGAGCTCGATCTCGCCCGACTCGGCGGGCGTGTACACGGTCTCGAACACCACCCTGGCGCTCGCCGAGATCGGGGCGTCGCCGCCGAACCAGACCAGCGCCGTGGAGCGGCGGTTCTCGGCGAAGAGCTCGGTGCCGTCGGCGTCGAAGAACGCGACGCGGATGCCGGCCTCACCCGTCGCCGGGTTGGTCAGCTGTGCGAGCGGGATCTCGGCGACCCCCTCCTGCACGACCGCGCCGATCTCGAAGTTCACCTCGACCGCCGGCACCGCGGCGCGGATCGCCTCGAGCGGGGAGACCACGGACTCGGGGATCACGGTGGCGCTGCCGCCGCCCTGCGTGCGTGCCTCGCGGGCGTGCTGCCCGATGACGGCGACGCGGCCGAGGGACGCGGCATCCAACGGCAGGACACCCTCGTTGCGCAGCAGCACCGTGCCCTCGATGGCGGCGTCGCGCGCGAACGCGGGACCATCGAGCGGAGCGGGCTCGATCGGGGTCGAGTCACCGAGGGCGCCGACGCGCTCGGCGAGCAGCAGCAGGCGCAGCACCTTGCGGTCGAGGTCGGCCTCGTCCACGCGGCCGTCGCGGATCGCGTCGACGAGATCGGCCCACGCGGGCGCGGGGCCGGGCATCGCGAGGTCCTGCGCGGCGGGCACGGAGCCGAGCGAACGGACGGCGGTCCAGTCGCTGATGACGACGCCGTCGAAGCCCCACTCCGAGTTGAGAGGCGTCTCGAGCAGGTCGTTCTCGGTCATCGTGACGCCGTCGACCGCGTTGTAGGCGCTCATGATGGTCCAGGCGCCGGCCTCGACCGCGCGCTCGAACGGCGCGAGGTACAGCTCGCGCAGCGCGCGCTCGTCGACGCGGACGTCGACCGTGAAGCGGTCGGTCTCGGCGTCGTTGGCGACGTAGTGCTTGGGCGTCGCGGCGACGCCGTTGTCCTGCAGGCCCCGCACGTACGCGGCGGCGAGCTCGGCGCTCAGTTCGGGATCCTCGCTGAAGCACTCGAAGTGCCGGCCGCCGAGCGGCGAGCGGTGCAGGTTGATCGTCGGTCCGAGGACGACGTCGACACCCTTGCGACGGGCTTCGGATGCTGCGGCCGCCCCGTAGCGGTAGGCCAGGTCGACGTCCCACGACGCGGCCAGCGCCGATCCCGACGGCAGGTTGAGCGACGGCTCGCGCTCGTCCCAGCGAGGACCGCGGACGCCGGCCGGGCCGTCCGACAGCGTCATCGCGCGAAGGCCGATCTCGGGCACGGGGACGGTCGTCCAGAAGTCGGCGCCCTGCACGAGGGCAGCCTTCTGCTCGAGGGTGAGGCGCTCGAGCAGCGGCACGAGGTGCAGCACCGACTCGGGGTGCGTGGAGGTGGCGGTCTCGGTCATCGGGGGAGTTTCCGTTCTCGGAAGGAGGGTCAGAGGGAGGATGCCGCGGCCCGGCCCTCGCAGGCCGGGCCGCAGCATCCGTCGCGTCAGAGGACGCCGGCGGCCGCCTCGGCGTCGAGGAGCGCGCGCCGGGCGACGCGGCGCTCCTCCTGCTTGTCGGGGTCGGGCACGGGCGCGGCCATGAAGAGCCGCTGGGTGTAGGGGTGCTCGGGCGCGGAGGTCACCCGGTCGCCGTCGCCGGTCTCGACGATCTCGCCGCGGTACATCACCGCCACGCGGTGGCTGATGTGGCGCACCACCGCGAGGTCGTGCGTGACGAAGAGGTAGGCGACGCCGGTGCGGTTCTGGATGTCGATGAAGAGGTCCAGCACGCGCGCCTGGGTCGACAGGTCGAGCGCCGACACCGGCTCGTCGCACACGATGAGCCGCGGCTCCAGGGCGAGCGCACGCGCGATCGCGACGCGCTGGCGCTGACCGCCCGAGAACTCGCGGGGCAGGCGTCCGCGCGCGTCGGCGGGAAGCCCCACCTGATCGAGCAGGTCGCGCACCCGCGACTTCGCCTCGCTCGACGAGACACCCGCCGCGGTGAGCGGCTCGGTGAGGATCTGCTCGATCGTCATCGACGGGTTCAGCGATGAGTACGGGTCCTGGAAGACGACCTGGATCTCGGAGCTGAGCGCGCGGCGCTCCTGGCGCTTGAGGTGCGAGATGTCCTTGCCGTCGTAGACGATCGACCCCTCGGTCACCGGCGCGAGGCCGAGGGCCGCGCGGCCGAGAGTGGTCTTGCCCGACCCGGACTCGCCGACGAGGCCGACCGTCTCACCCGGCAGGATGTCGAGCGAGACGCCCTTCAGGGCCCGGAACGGCTGGGCGCGGAAGCCCTTGCCCGGGTACTCGACGACGAGGTCCTTGATGTCCAGCAGCGGAGTGCTCATGCCCGTGCTCCCTTCATGACGAGCGGACCGCGGGCGGGACCCTCGTCGAGGATCGCGTCCAGCAGCGCCTGCGTGTACGGGTGCTGCGCGTCGTTGAAGATCGCGCGCACCGGGCCCTGCTCGACGAACCGGCCGCTCTGCATGACGGTCACCCGGTCGCACAGGTCGGCGACGACGCCGAAGTTGTGCGTCACCAGGAGCATCGCCATGTGACGCTCGGCCTGCAGGTCGCGCAGCAGCTCGAGCACCTCGGCCTGCACCGTGACGTCGAGGGCCGTGGTCGGCTCGTCGGCGATGATGAGGTCGGGGTCGGTCGACACCGCGCCCGCGATGAGCACGCGCTGCGCCATGCCGCCCGAGACCTCGAACGGGTACGCGTCGAACGTGCGCTTCGGGTTGGGGATGCCGACCCGGGCGAGCAGCTCGAGCGAGCGGTCGGTAGCCGCCTTCTTCGAGAGCCCGAGGTTCTTGCGCAGCGGCTCGACCAGCTGGCTGCCGATCGTGAACGACGGGTCGAGGTTCGACATCGGCTCCTGCGGGATGTATCCGATGCGCTTGCCGCGCAGGCCCGCATACGTGCGGTCATCGCCGTCGGCGATCTCGGTGCCCTCGTACAGGATCGAGCCGCCGGTGACGTGGCCGCCGCGGGGGAGCAGGCCCAGCACGGCGAATGCGGTCTGCGTCTTCCCCGAGCCGGACTCGCCGATGAGACCGTGCACCTCGCCCTTGCGGATGTCGAGCGAGACGCCGTGGACGACCTCGATGTGCGAGCCGTCGGGCTGGTCGTAGCCGACGTGCAGGTCGCGGACGTCGAGCACCTTCTCGGTCGCCTTGCTGCGCGCGTCGCCCTTGTGGACGATGACCCCGTCGGTCTCGAAGACCGGCGGCTCGTCGAGGTCGACGACGTCGCCTCCGCTGAGTCCCACCGACGTCGTGACGGCGGCCACCGAGCCGGTCGCGGTCGCGACCGCACGGCGCCGCTTGCGCCGCACCGACACGGTGCGCTCGATCTCGTCGCGCATCACGTTGGCCAGGAGCGTCAGCGCGATGCAGGTGAGGGCGATCGCGAGCGACGGCCAGAGCATCAGGAGCGGCTCCTTGTAGATGTTCTTGAAGCCGTCGTTGAGCATCTGGCCCCACGTGGGCACGGCGATGTCGCCGAGGCCGAGGAACTCGAGGCCCGACTGGATCGCGATGGCGATGCCGGCGATGATCGCCGACTGGATGATGATCGGAGCCCGCACCACCGAGAGCACGTGGCGGCTGATGATGCGCGTGTCGCTGAGGCCCGACACGCGGGCCGCATCGACGTAGAGCTCGGTGCGCACGGCGGTCACCGAGGCGTACACCAGTCGGTAGAACGCCGGTGCCAGCAGGATGCCGAAGATGAACATCGAGATCCACACCGACGGGCCGAGGACGGCACGCGCGGCGAGCAGCACCACGATGCCGGGCAGCGCCATGTTGAGCTCGGTGACCCACGTGGCCGCGTTGTTGAACCAGCCCTGGTAGTAGCCGGCGATGAGACCGCTGATCACTCCGAGGATCACCGCGACGACGAGGGCGAGCAGGGCGGCCAGGACTGTGGTCTGGGTGGCCACCAGGAGCCGCGAGAACACGTCGCGGCCGCTGCCATCGGTGCCGAGGAGGTGTTCTGCGCTCGGCGAGGCGAGCACGTTGCGGATGTCGGCGTAGTTCGGGTCCTGCGGAGCGATCCACGGCCCGATGACGGCGATCAGGCCGAGGAACGCGAGGAAGATCAGCGAGGCGAGGCCGATCGGCCGGCGCACCAGACGGCGCCAGAGCGAGACGCGTACCGGTGCGACCGGCACGTCGAGGGGGACGTCGATGGCGGTCATGAGAGTCGCACCTTCGGGTTCAGCGCCGCCTGGGCGAGGTCGATGAGGAGGTTCACGATGACGACGATGATCGCGAAGGCGATCACGACGCCCATGACGACGGGGATGTCGCCGAGGGTGGTGGCGCGGACGGTGAGCTGGCCCATGCCGGGGATGGCGAAGACCTGCTCGACGATCACCGCCCCGCCGAGGAGCCCGATGAACTGCACGGCGAGGACCGCGAGCGCGGGGCCGCCGGCGTTGCGGAGCACGTGGCGGTACACGACCGAGTTCGTGCTGAGGCCGCGCGAGCGGAGGGTGCGGACGTAGTCCCGCGACATCGCGTCGATGACCGAGCCGCGGACCTGCTGCGACACCGCCGCGATCGCGCCGATCGACAGCGCCACGATGGGCAGGGTCACGGACGACAGCCAGCCCGACACCGAGGTGGTCAGCGGCACGTAGCCGGTCGCCTTGAACCAGCCGAGGTTGATCGCGAACACGAGCACGAGGCCCAGGGCGATCAGGAAGCCGGGGATCGCGAAGCCGATGAGCGCGATCACCTGGACGCTGCCGTCGACCCAGCCGCCGCGACGGGCGGCGAGGATGCCGAGGACGACCGCGACGATCGCCGAGACGAGGGTCGCGCCGATCACGATCGCGAGGGTGACCGCCAGGCGGTTGCTGACGCTCGTCGAGACCAGCTCGCCGGTGAACCAGCTGCGACCGAGGTTGCCCGTGAGGGCGCCGGTGACCCAGTTCCAGTACTGCTGAAGGAGCGGCTGATCCAGCCCGAGCTGCTCGGTCTTCTTGGCGACCGTCTCGACAGTGGCGTTCTCGCCGAGGATGCGGCGGGCGATGTCGCCGCCCGCGGCGTAGAGGAGGACGAACGCGAGGAACGAGATCACCGCGATGAGGATGACGCCCGACAGTACGCGCCGGAGGATGAATGCAAGCATGTCGCTTTCCCGTGGGTGGTGTCTCCCCGCCCCCCCCCGCCGGGGGGGGGGGGGCGGGCGGGGAGAGGATTCAGTTCTTCGGCGAGAAGTCGAAGATCGACGGGTAGGCGTTGGTGGGCCAGAACTCGAGGTTCGTGTTCGCGTCGGTCGCGTACGTGCCCTGGACCCGGAAGAACGGCGCGAACCAGGCCTGGTCGACCAGGTAGGCGTTGAGGTCCTTCGTGGCCTGGTCGGCCTCGTCCTTCGTGCCCATCTGGATCGTCGAGATGTACTCGTCGACCTGCGGGTCCTGCGAGTGGAACGGGTTGAACGTGGCCTCGGGAGCGATCATGAAGTTGATCAGCTGCCAGTCCGGGTTCTGCTCGAGCGCCATCCACGTCGCCGGGTACTTCGGGGCGAGCATGTCGGTGATGAAGTTGCCCGTACCGGGGTCGGTGTAGTTCACCGTGATCCCGATGTCGGCGAGCTGCTGTGCGACCAAGTCGAACGTGGTCTGGAACGCCGGGGTCGACATCATGTCGATCGAGAACCCGTCGGGGTAGCCGGCCTCGGCGAGGAGCTTCTTGGCACCTTCGGGGTCGTACTCGTAGGTGCTGTCGAGCGCCTCGTCGTACCCGACCGACGTTGCAGGGAAGACCTGCTCGGTGACGGTTCCGTAGCCTGCCTGCAGCGCCTTCAGCAGCGCCTCGCGGTCGAACGCCATGTTGATCGCCTGGCGCACCTTGACGTCGGCGAGCTCGGGCGCCATCGTGCCGGCGCGGTCGAACAGCAGCAGGCCCTGGAAGTCGAGCTCGTTGGACTCGATCGTCCAGCCTGACGCCTCGATCTCGGGGATCGTGTCGTTGTTCACGATCTTCGCGCCGTTGGCCTCGCCGGCCTTGAGGGCGTTGAGCGTCGCGGTCGGGTCCTCGATGACGTTGATCGTCAGGTTGTCGTACTTGACGGCATCCGGGTTCCAGTAGTCCGGGTTGGCCGTGTAGACGTACGTGGTTCCCGTGACGGTCGCCGCGGTGTCGAGCACGTACGGGCCGGAGCCGATGGGCTCCGTGGCCGAGTCGGGGTCGTCGAACGTGGACGGCGCCTGGATGAGACCAGGGGCGATCGAGAGCATGTTGACGAGGGACGGGTCGGGCGCGTCCTGCGTGATGGTCACGGTGGTGGCGTCGACGGCGGCGAACTCCTTGCCGGCCAGCGTCGCGGCCTGCGGCGACGTGCCGTCGCGGAAGCGCTCGAGGCTCGCCACCACGGCGTCGGCGTCGAGCTTGGTGCCGTCGGTGAACTCGACGTCGTCGCGGAGCGTCAGCGTCAGCACGGTGTTGTCTTCGTTGTACTCCCACTTCGTGGCGAGCCAGGGCTCGATCTCACCGTCGGAGTTCTTCTGCAGCAGCGTGTCGAACACGGCCTGGAAGAACGGGCTGCGGTTGCCGTACTCCGCTCCCTGCCCGATGTCGTAGCTCGTGGGCCCGATGATCGCAGTGAGCGTGAGCCGGTCTGCTCGGCCGGAGTCGCTTCCGCCCGACCCGTCGTCCCCGGCACCGGCGCAGCCGGTGAGGGCGAGAGCGGCGATCGCGATGGTGGCTGCTGTGGCCTTCCAACGGAACATCCTTGGTCCCTTCATCTGTGGCGATGCCCCTGCGGATCACCATCTGGCGGGAGACGCTAACAGTAATTTCTAGTGGACGCTAGGTTTTTGACATTAAAAACTAGCGAGCATTAGGAATTCGTTATACAACGGAAGGGAAGGACCCCGACGGGCGCCGAGGGAGGCGACCGGGTTGACCCCGGGGATACGGTGTGACGATGACCGAGACCACTTCCGCCGCACGAAAGGCAGGGACCGCTCCCACAAGGACGCGCAAGCCCCGCGGCGAGTACGCCAAGTCGAAGGAGACGCGCACCGCGATCCTCGACGCAGCCCTCGAGGTGTTCTCGCAGTCCGGTTACCGTGCCGGTTCACTGCGCGAGGTGGCCGAGCGGGTCGGGATGAGCGAGGCGGGACTGCTGCACCACTTCCGCAGCAAGAGCGCGCTGCTGCTCGCACTCCTCGACCACCGCGACAACCTGTCGCGCGCCCGCGTCGATTTCGACATCCCGGACGGCGTCGAGGCGCTGCGCGCGCTGGCCGAGCTGGCGCGGTTCAACGCCGCGCAGCCCGGCATCGTCGAGCTGTACACCACGGTGTCCGCCGAGGCGACGGCCCCGTCCCACCCTGCACACGACTACTTCGTCAACCGCTACCAGTACGTCCGCACCAGTGTGACGGGCTCGTTCGAGCGTGCCGCCGCCGCCGGGCGTCTCGTCGACGGGGTCGATCCGGGCCGCGCGGCCGTGGCGACGATCGCGCTGATGGACGGCCTGCAGGTGCAGTGGCTGCTCGATCCGGAATCGACCGACATGGCCGAGGCGCTGCACGAGGTCTTCCGGAGCCTGATCCGGGGGTACGACCTCGTCTCGATCGAGAACGCGCTGGACGCGCTGGACGCGCCGCCGGACACCGCCGAACCGGAAGCGGTGGAGCGGACCGAGGATCCCGCATGATCCGCGAGCCCTTCCTCGATGGTTGGACCGCAGGACCGAAGCTCGGCGCGTTCGAGGCACCGACGCCGGAGTCCGCACCCCGACCCGTCCGCCTGCCGCACGACGCCGTGCGCGACCTCCCGCGCTCGGCCGACAGCGACCAGGGCGTGCACACCGGCTACGTCCCGGGCGGTGTCTTCGAGTACGCCAAGACGTTCGACGTCCCCGCCGAGTGGCGCGACAAGACCGTCCGACTCGAGTTCGAGGGCGTCTACCGCGACGCCGTCGTGTTCGTCAACGGCGACGCCGTGACGCACGAGCCGAACGGGTACAACGCGTTCGAGGCCGTGCTCGACCCGTACCTGCGACACGGCGAGCCGAACCGCGTGACGGTCGAGGCTCGTGCGCACCGCGACAGCCGGTGGTATTCCGGTGCGGGCATCTATCGTCCGGTCCACCTGGTCGTCGCCGATCCCGTGCACATCCCGCTCGACGGCACGCGCGTCACGACGCCCGACATCGACGCCGATCGCGCCGTCGTCCAGGTCGCGACCACGGTGCGCAACGGCACGCGCCGCACCCGCACGCTGCGACTGGGCTGGACAGTGGAGTCGCCCGACGGGTCCGCCCTCGCGACGGGGACGGCGCCGGTGACGGTGCTCCCGAACTCCGACGCCGTGGCGCGCGTGCGCCTCGCGGTCGACGATCCCGCGCTGTGGAGCGTCGACGCCCCCGCGCTCCACCGCGTGCGGACGACCCTCTCCGACGAGAGCGGAGAAGAGATCGACACGGATGCCGCGAACTTCGGCATCCGTCGTCTGCAGGTCGATTCGGCGCGCGGACTGCGGATCAACGGCGACACCGTGAAGCTCCGGGGCGCGTGCGTGCACCACGACAGCGGACCGCTCGGCGCGGCGACGTTCGCCGCCGCCGAGGACCGGCGCGTGCGCCTGCTGAAAGCCGCGGGGTTCAACGCGCTGCGGAGCTCGCACAATCCGATGAGCCGCGCGATGCTCGACGCCTGCGACCGGCACGGCGTGCTCGTGATGGACGAGCTCACCGACACCTGGACCCGCTCGAAGGTCGCGTTCGACGCCGCTCCGAGCTTCCCCCACCGGTGGCGTCATGACGTCGAAGCCCTCGTCGCGAAGGACGTCAACCACCCGAGCGTCATCATGTACTCGATCGGGAACGAGATCCTCGAGCTCGCGACGCCGGCGGGGTCCGCCTGGAGCCGGCGGCTGGCCGAGGCGTTCCGCGAGGCCGATGACACGCGCCTCGTCACCAACGGGATCAACGGGATCATCGCCAACCTCGACAAGATGGGGCGCCCCGAGGACTCCGACGAGGCCGGGGCGACCGATCCGAACACGATGATGGCGGCGATGGGCGACATGATGGCGCGCGCCAACGCGTCGGAGCTCGTCACCGCGTCGACCGAGGAGTCGGCGTCCGTGCTCGACGTCGTCGGGTTCAACTACGCCGAATCGCGGTACGAGCTCGACCGGGAGCTGTTCCCGCACCGCGTGATCGTGGGGTCCGAGACCTTCCCGTCGCGCATCGAGAAGATGTGGGACCTCGTCGAACGGCTCGACCACGTCATCGGCGACTTCACGTGGACCGGCTGGGACTACCTCGGCGAGGCCGGCATCGGCCGCGTCGACTACACCGACGAGCCCGCCTACGAGCCGACCGGCACGGCAGGCCCGTACCCGCACCTGCTGGCGGGATGCGGCGACATCGACATCACGGGCTTCCGCCGCCCGGTCTCGTACTACCGCGAGATCGTGTTCGGCCTGCGCACCGAGCCCTACCTGGCCGTGCACCCGCCGCGCCACCACGGCCGGCCGACCGCGACCACGCCCTGGTCCTGGGACGACTCCGTGTCGTCGTGGACGTGGGATGCCGAGCCCGGCGCCCCCGTCACGGTCGATGTCTACGCGCCGGCCGAGGAGGTCGAGCTGCTGCGGGACGGCGGCTCCCTCGGCGTCGCCGCGGTCGGAGCCGAGAAGGCGTTCCGCGCCCGTTTCGAGACCGAGTACCGCCCGGGCGAGCTCGTCGCGATCGCCCGCACCGGCGGGGTCGAGGTCGGGCGCACGATCCTGCGGACGGCCGGCGAGCTGCGGCTCGCAGCATCCGTCGAGGAATCCGAGATCTCCGCCGACGGGCTCGGGTTCGTCGCGATCTCGCTGGCCGACGCGGACGGCGTCGTCGCGGTCGACACCGACCGGCTCGTCACGGTGACCGTCGACGGCGACGCCGAGCTCGTCGGGCTCGGCACCGGCCGCATCCGCACCGAGGAGTCGTTCGCAGGTCCCTCGGTCACGACGCACGACGGGCGCGCCCTCGCGATCGTCCGGCCCACCGGGCCGGGATCGGCGACCGTGACGGTGGCCACAGACGGGCTGGCGTCGGCGTCGGCGTCGCTGACGATCCGCCCGTAGATCCGCCTCATCTGTCGTTCGTTCGCCACAGACGTACGCGGATCGGGCCGAAACGCGTACATCTGTGACGAAGAACGAGCGGCGGGGCGCTCCGCGTCAGCTGGCGCGAGCGCGGGTGCGGATCTCGTCCCCGTCGCCGGGGAGCACGCGGATCGGCGTGGTGCCGGCGACCTCGTCGCTGAACTCTTCGGGGGCGACGATGGTGAGCGGGCGCGTCTCGTCGAGCGTGAGGCGGAACCGCTTCTGCTCGTGGCGGTGCAGGCGCCCCGACCACAGCAGCCACGTGGCACCGATCGCGAAGGCGACGAACGCCGCGACCGCGCCGACGAGGATCGCCGCGCGCGGGCCGAACTCGCCGGCCACCCAGCCGACGATCGGCGCGCCGATCGGGGTGCCGCCCATGAGGATCGCCATGTACAGCGCCAGCACGCGGCCGCGCAGCACCGGGTCTGTGGTCGTCTGCACGTAGCCGTTCGCGGTGGTCATCATGGTGACGACGGAGAAGCCCGTGAACATCAGGGTGATCGCGTAGAGCCAGTACGTCGGCATGAACGCCGACACCACGGCGGCGATCCCGAACATCGCGGTCCCGCTGATGAGGACGCGCAGCCGGGCGCGGTCGCGGCGGGCGGCGAGCAGCGCGCCCGCGACCGAGCCGATCGCGAGGATCGAGCTGAGCAGGCCGAAGCCGTCGGCCTCCTTGCCGAATTCGACGGCCATGGTCGACGCGAGGATCGGGAAGTTCATGCCGAACGCGCCGATGAGGAACACCATCGCGCACGTGACGATGAGGTCGGGGCGGCCGGCGACGTAGCGGAATCCGTCGGCGAGGCGCGAGGACTGCGGCGCCTTGACGCGCGGCACGAGCTCGTGGGTGCGGATCAGCACGAGCGCGGCGAGCATCGCGAGGAACGTCACGGCGTTGGCGACGAACACCCACCCCGTGCCGATCGCGACGATGACGATACCGGCGACCGCGGGACCGATCATGCGGGCGCCGTTGAACGACGCCGCGTTGAGCGCGACCGCGTTCGACGCGTTCTCTCGGGCGACGAGGTCCGACACGAAGGCCTGGCGGGCCGGGTTGTCGAATGCGGCGACGACGCCGAGCGCGAGCGCGAAGACGTACATGATCGGCAGCGTCATCGCGCCGGCGAAGATCAGCACGCCGATCGCGACGCCGAGGAGGAGCAGCAGGCTCTGGGTGATCAGCAGGAGCTTGCGGCGATCGAAGCGGTCCGCGACCAGGCCGGTGACGCCGACCAGGAGCAGCGGCGGCGCGAACTGCAGCGCCATCGTGACGCCCATCGCGGCGGCGTCGTTGTCGGTCAGCTCGGTGAGCACGACCCAGCTGATCGCGGTGGACTGCATCCACGCGCCGATGTTCGACACCAGCGCGCCGATGAACCACACGCGGTAGTTGAACGCGGAGAAGGACCGGAACATGGCGCTCATCGGGCCACCATCCGCTCCATGATGTCGGCCGCGGCGGCGAGGGTCTCGCGCTCGGCCGGGGTGAGCTCGGCGAGCGAGGCCTCGACCCACGCATCGCGGCGACGCGCGGTCTCTTCGACGACCGCCACGCCCTCGGGGGTGAGCGAGATGACAACCTTGCGTCCGTCGTTCTCGTCGGCGCCGCGAACGATGTAGCCGGAGTCCTGCAGGCAGTTGACGGTGCGGTTCATCGAGGGGGCCGAGACGCGCTCGCGCTCGGCGAGATCGCCGAGCGTGTGGGGGCCGTGCACCTTGAGGGCGGCGAGCACCGCGAACTGCCCGTCGCTCATCGAGTCGACCGCGCGCTGGGTGCGCATGCGTCGAGCGAGACGGAACGTCGCGATCCGCAGCTGCGAGGCGGCGGGGGAGAGGTCTGCGTGAGGGCCGGCCTCGGGGCCGGTGTCTGAATCTGAAGTCTCGTTGCTGCTCATCCGGTTAGTTAGCCTAGCTCATTAGTCTTGCTAAACAAAGTCGAGACGGATGGATGCTGCGTCTCCGGGCCGTGCGCCGGGTCGCAGCATCCATCGCCCCTAGACTTCTCCGCATGCCCGAGTTCCACGATGCGCACGGCATCACGATCTTCTTCGACGTCCACCCGGCGAAGACCGAGCCGCGCGCGATCGTGCAGCTGCTGCACGGCATCGGCGAACACGCCGGACGATACGGTGCGCTGATCGCGGCACTGGTCGCCGAGGGGTACACCGTCTACGCGGCCGACCACCGCGGCCACGGGCGCACCGGCATGGGCCAGCACGGTGGCGACGCGTCGCGTCTCGGACACCTGGGCAAGGGTGGGCTGCGCGGCGCACTCGCAGCGATGTGGCAGTTCACCCAGCAGATCCGCGGCCAGAACCCCGAGCTGCCGCTCGTGCTGCTGGGACACTCCGGCGGCTCGGTGCTCGCACAGATGCTCGTCAACGACCACCCCGACGCGTACGACGCGGTCGTGCTGACCGGCACGGCGCTGCGCATGCCGGGGTCGATCCACACCACGGGCCTCAACAAGCCGTGGGACGGTCCCGGCGCGATGGGCACCGAGTGGCTCTCGAGCGACCTGTCGGTGGGGCGGGCCTTCCTCGACGACCCGCTCACCACCAGCGAAGACCCGATCAAGTTGATCGGGGTGGCCGACTCCCTCCGTATGTACGGCCGACCGCGCAAGAACCTCGGCCGCGACATTCCCACGCTCCTCATGATCGGCCGCGACGACACCGTCGGCGGACCCCGCAGCGTCCACCGGCTGGCCGATGCGTACCGCACGCGCTCGGGCTTCACCGACGTGACGACGCTCGTGTACCCGGGTGCGCGCCACGAGATCTTCAACGAGGTCATGCAGGCCGAGGTCCGTGCGGACCTGCTGGCCTGGCTCGACAAGCACATCGCGGACCGCACCTGAGTGCGGCGGCGCCCGGCCGATCGGCGCCTGTGCCCGCCGCGCGAATAGGCTGAAGCCCATGCACGGCGAATACAAGGTGCCCGGCGGCAAGCTCGTGGTCGTCGACCTCGAGGAGCGCGACGGACGCATCGCGGACTTCCACCTCGCGGGCGACTTCTTCCTCGAACCCGACGACGCGCTCGCCGACATCGACGCCGCCGTCAACGGGCTCCCGATCGAGGCGGATGTCGCGGCCATCGCCGCCGCGGTGCGCTCGGCTCTCCCCGACGGTGCTCAGCTCCTCGGCTTCACGCCCGAGGCGGTCGGCACGGCGGTCCGCCGCGCACTCGTGACGGCCCCGGGCTGGCGCGACTTCGACTGGGAGATCGTGCACGAGAAGCCGGTCTCGCCCCGCATGAACCTCGCGCTCGACGAGGTGCTCACCGGCCGGGTCGGCGACGGCCGCCGGCGCCCGACCCTGCGCATCTGGGAGTGGGACGAGAACGCCGTGGTGATCGGCTCGTTCCAGTCCCTCCGCAACGAGGTCGACCCCGACGGCGCTGCCGCGCACGGCTACGACGTCGTCCGCCGCATCTCGGGCGGTGGCGCGATGATGATGGGCGCGAACTCGATCGTCACGTACTCGCTGTACGTGCCGGCATCCCTGGTCGCCGGGCTCACCTTCGCGGACTCGTACGCGTTCCTCGACGACTGGGTGCTGCAGGCGCTGCGCGCGCTCGGCATCGAGGCGACCTACCAGCCGCTCAACGACATCGCCTCGCCGCAGGGCAAGATCGGCGGCGCCGCGCAGAAGCGCCTCGCGAACGGGGGAGTGCTGCACCACGCGACCCTCAGCTACGACATGGACGGCGAGGTCATGACCGAGGTGCTGCGCATCGGCCGCGAGAAGCTCAGCGACAAAGGCACGACCTCGGCGGCCAAGCGCGTCGACCCCCTGCGCCGCCAGACCGGGCTGCCGCGCGAGGCGATCATCGCCAAGCTCGAGGAGACCTTCACCAACCTCTACGGCGCGGTCCCCGGGCACATCACCGACGACGAATACGCCGAGGCCGAGGCGCTCGTGGCGTCGAAGTTCGCGACGGACGCATGGCTTCGCCGGGTCCCCTGATCGGCGCGCCGGATGCTGCGCCTCCGGGCTCGGTCGAGATCCACCACGGTGACAACCTCGAGGTCATCCGCACGCTGCCCGACGCGTCGTTCACGCTGATCTATCTCGACCCGCCCTTCAACACCGGCCGCCCGCAGGAGCGCTCCATCGAGACCGCGCGGTCCGCAGCTGGGCCCACGCGCCCCGAGGCTCCGGGCGACGCGCCAGCGGCGCCTGGAGGGGGCGTGGGGACCGTTTCTGTGTCGACCGCTTCCGCGGCGAAAGGTCAGCTGGTCGACGAGGGAGCGGGAAGCAACCAGCCTCTCGGCGACCAGGTGAACTCTCGCGGATCGAGAACGGCAGCGCCCGCCGTCGTGCGGCGCGGGTTCCACGGACGCGAGTACGAGCGGATCCGCGGCGACCTGCGCGCGTACGACGACACCTTCGACGACTACTGGGGCTTCCTCGAGCCGCGGCTGCTCGAGGCGTGGCGCCTGCTCGCCGATGACGGCACCCTGTACATCCACCTCGACTACCGCGAGGCGCACTACGCCAAGGTGCTCATGGACGCGCTCGTCGGGCGCGAGCGGTTCCTCAACGAGCTCATCTGGGCCTACGACTACGGGGCGAAGACGCGCAAGCGCTGGCCCACGAAGCACGACACGATCCTGGTGTACGTCAAGGACCCGAAGTCGTACTGGTTCGACTCGGAGGCCGTCGATCGCGAGCCCTACATGGCGCCGGGGCTCGTCACCCCCGAGAAGGCCGAGCGCGGAAAGCTCCCCACCGACGTCTGGTGGCACACCATCGTGCCGACCACCGGCCGCGAGAAGACCGGGTACCCGACGCAGAAGCCCGAGGGCATCCTCCGCCGCATCGTGCAGGCCTCGTCGCGCCCCGGCGATCGGGTGCTCGACTTCTTCGCCGGCAGCGGCACCACCGGCGCGGTCGCCTCGGCGCTGGGCCGCGACGCCGTCCTCGTGGACCACAACCCTGCCGCGATCGCGGTGATGCGCGAGCGGATGCCGCATGCCCGGGTGTTCGGGACCCCCGGCGAGCAAACGCTTCCTTAGGCTGAGGGGTATGCGCTTCGGAACCTTCATCCCCCAGGGCTGGCGATTCGATCTCGTCGGCATCGACCCCTCAGAGCACTGGGAGGTGATGAAGGGGCTCGCCCAGCGCGCCGACGCCGGCCCGTGGGAATCCCTGTGGGTCTACGACCACTTCCACACGACCCCGGTGCCGAGCGACGAGGCGACCCACGAGGCGTGGACGCTGATGGCGGCGTTCGCGGCCTCGACCGACCGCATCCGTCTCGGTCAGATGTGCACCTGCATGGGCTACCGCAACCCCGCCTACCTCGCCAAGGTCGCCGCCACCGTCGACATCGTGTCGGGCGGACGCACCGAGATGGGCATCGGCGGCGGGTGGTACGAGCACGAGTGGGAGGCGTACGGCTACGGCTTCCCGCGGGTGCCGGAGCGGCTCCGGATGCTGCGCGAGGGCGTCGACATCATGCAGCAGGCCTGGACGACCGGGCGTGCCACGCTCGACGGCAAGCACTACCAGGTGGACGGCGCCATCGTGCAGCCGCTGCCGCTGCAGGATGGCGGAATCCCCATCTGGGTCGCCGGCGGCGGCGAGAAGGTCACGCTCAAGATCGCGGCGAAATACGCGTCGTACACGAACTACGCGGGCTCGCTCGAGGACATCGACCGCAAGAGCGCCGTGCTCCGCGATCACTGCGACGCGCTCGGACGGGACTTCTCCGAGATCACCCGCACCTCGAACTTCAACACGATCGTCGGTGCGACCGAGGCCGAGGCGCGCGACCGCCTGGCCGCCGTGAAGGCGCGTCTGCTGCCGCACGTGGGGCAGGAGCGCGCCGACCACATCGAGCACGACTACCTGACGTCGCCCGCTTTCGGCACCCCCGAGCAGGTCGCCGAGCGCCTCGCTGAGCGCGAGCGCCACGGCATCGCCTACGCGATCCACTACTTCCCCGAGGCGGCCTACGACCTCTCGGGCGTGGAGCTGTTCGAGCGCGAGGTCGTCGCCGCGCTGTCCTGAGACACCAAGCACACGAAAGGGTGGGTCCTCACCGCTGCATCGGCGAGGACCCACCCTTTCGCGATTCCCGCGCTGCAGGGGCGGCGAGAGTCTGTGGTCAGAGCAGCGACGCGACGGCGGCGTAACCGTGGGGGTCGACGTCGGGGGAGCCCGCCGGCCCGCCGAAGACGCGCGTGGTGCCCGGAGCGCCCGACCATGCCGGCCAGCCGGGATCGGCGTCGACGATCAGGCCGACCGCCGCCGCGTGCGTCTGATCGGCGAGCTGCTGCGGCGGGTTCGGGCCGGTGAGCGGCGCGATCTGCACCGAGTCGAGGCAGTCGAACCAGAACGGAACGTCGATGCAGTGCACCGCCGACCCGTTCACCGCGCCGGGCTGCGACGAGCGGAACGAGTAGCGGTAGACCCACGTCGGAGCGGCGCCGCGGGCCCGCGCCGTGCGGACCACGGCGCTCCGGAACATGCGGTCGGTGATGTACCGGCCGAGCACGGCAGCGTGTCCGCGCGCCACCACGTCCCGGTTCGCCGCGAGGTACGCCTTGCGCTGCGTCCCCTTGAGTCCCGACCGGCCGAGGAGGAGGGCCAGCGGGACCCATCGGAGGGTCTTCGCCCGCCCCGCCACGACCATCGAGAACTCGTCGTCGGTCGCGCCGAGCACGAGGGGCTTGTCGGCGCCGACACCCGCCGCGATCGAGGCGATCGTGGGCCGGATGAGCAGGTCGCCGTCGATCGACGGGCCGAGCAGGAGTCCGTCGTCGAGCAGCTTGGTGATGGCGTCCGGGCCGGCCACGCTCGTCGCCTTCTTCTGCGCCTCGATGATGCGCTCCTCCGGCACCGTCGACAGCGCGGCGCGGGTGGGGGCGACACCGACGCGTGCCGCGACGTCGCGCCCGATTGCCTCCCAGCGCTCCGTCGCGACGTCGGCGGTGGCGCCGGACAGCGCCCACACCGAGTGGAACAGGTGCTGGGCTGCCGGCATCCCGAGCAGTGTCAGCACCGCCCCGCCGCCCGCGGACTGTCCGGCGATCGTCACGCGCGACGGATCGCCTCCGAAGTTCGCGATGTTGTCCTGGACCCACTGCAAGGCGAGCAGCCAGTCGCGCACGCCTCGGTTGGAGGGGGCGTCCTCGATCCAGCCGAACCCGTCGAAGCCGAGCCGGTACGAGATCGTCACGGTGACGACACCGTCGCGGTTGAACGACCGGCCGTCGTACCAGGGGCTCGCGGGCGAGCCCGCGAAGTAGCCGCCGCCGTGGATCCAGACGAGCACCGGGAGCGCAGCATCCGTCGCTCCGGGAACCGGCGTGAAGACGTTGACATTGAGGGTCGACTCACCGGGCACGGACGGCTCGGGGATGAGGGTCACCCCGGGGTCGCCGCGCTGCGCGGTGGCGCCGAACGCGGCGGCGTCGCGCACGCCCTCCCACGGCTCGGCAGGCACGGGGGCGGCGAACCGCAGGTCGCCGACGGGCGGCTTCGCGAACGGGATGCCGAGGAACGCGGCCGATCCGCCGGCGCCGGGCTCGCCCCGCCAAAAGCCGCGCACCCGTCCGGTGGCGGTGTCGGCTTCCGCATAGCGGAGTGCGGTGGTGGTGTCTGTCATGGGGGTCCTTTCTCGCGGACTCTAGCGGACGCCCTTGATGGGCGCCGTGGCGATCGCTGCCAGAATCACGAACACGATCGCGAACACGAACAGCATGGCGTACCCGCCCATCGCCGAGATGATCAACAGCGCGATCGACGGGCTGAGCGCCTGTGGGATGTTGGTGGCGACGTTGAGGATGCCGAGGTCCTTGCCCGCGGCGGTGCCCTCGCTGGGCAGCACCTCGGTCATGAGGGCGGCGTCCACCGACATGTACAGGCCGAAGCCGACGCCGTTGATGATGCTCATCAGGATCATGCCGGTCATGTCGGGCATGATCAGCGGCATCGCGAGCCCGGCGACCATGATCACCGACGCGGCGTAGATGAAGACCTTGCGGCGGCCGACCTTGTCGCTCCACCATCCCGAGAGCGCGATCGCGAGCAGGGTGGGCACGAACGCGACCAGCGTGAGCGTCAGCACGGCGCCCTGCGCCTCGCCGAGCGACAGCCCGATGTACTGCTGCAGCAGGTACAGCTGGTAGGTCGAGACGACGAAGTAGCCGAGGATCAGCAGGAATCGCGCCGTGAACGCCCAGAAGAAGTCGGGGTGCTTGCGCGGGTTCACCCAGAAGCCCCGGAAGAAGGCGCCCCAGCGGAACGGCTCGACGGCGGCGTCCCTGGACGACCAGTCCCGGTTGATGAGCACGAAGAGGAGCGTCACGACGATCACGGCCCCGCCGAACACGGAGTAGGCGACGCCGAACTGGGCCGCGAGGGCGCTCGCCACCATGATGCCGACGGTCATGCCGACCTGCGTGCCGAGCCCGATCATCGCGCTCGCCCCGCCGCGCTTCGAGCGCGGGAACCGGTCGGCGGTGATGGTGGTCAGCGGCGCCTGCAGGAAGTTCAGCGCGACCTGGATGACGACCCAGAACACGGTGATCCAGACGAGGTCGGTGAGCGAGCCCATCCCGAAGAGGAGGATGCCGCCGACCAGCGCGCCGAGCACCATCCACGGCGAGCGGCGGCCGAACCGCGAGCGCGTGCGGTCGCTCAAGGCGCCGGCGATCGGCTGGGCGAAGAGCGTGAAGACGAACGAGACCGTGGTGACGATCGCGAGGTTCGCCTCCTTCTGCTCGTCGCCGAACAGCAGCTGGATCTGCGTCGGCAGGAGGATCGCGATGAGGCCGCCGTACGTGGCGAACAGCGTCAGCGCGGCGACCAGCATGCTCGGCAGCAGCGCCCTGCGCGCGGGCGGGCTGGCGGGCGGCTCGCCAGGCGCCGGTGGGGTGCTTCGGATGAGGCCGGTGGGCGCGATGTCGAGGGTGGGGTCGGGCTGTGCGGTCATGGCGACTCCTCTTCGTCGAGATGTCTCGGGGCGGATCGGGGGTGAAATGCGAACGGCATTCGGGATCAGTGTGGCGCATCGCGTGACAAAGTTCAAGACCTGAACTATGTGTAACGATCGCACAACGAGGTGACCGATCCAATCCCGAGTGCCGCTAGCGTTTGGCGCGTTCAATCGAAGGAGATGACATGAACCGACTGATTCCGCGCCTCGCGATCGCTGCAGTGGTGGTGCTCGGCGCCACCGCGCTGGGCGGCTGGACCACGGCTCCGGCCAAGCCCCCGACCTCGAACCGCGACCCGGTCGTGCAGGTGTACCTGACACGCCATGGCGAGACGATCCTCAACGCGCTGCACCTCGTGCAGGGCTGGTCGGACTCGCCGCTGACCGCGGCGGGCCGTGCGACCGCGACGACCGTCGGCACGAACCTCGGGGCCGAGGTCGGGCAGGTGGACGCCGCCTACTCGGCCGACATGGTGCGCCACTACGAGACGGCGACGCGCATGCTGCAGGGCATGGGCTCGAAGCTGTCCGCGACGCGCGTCGAAGGCCTGCGCGAACTGAACTTCGGTGGCTGGGAAGGCGCGAAGCAGAGCGCCATGGGTGGCGCCGCCTTCGCACATCTCGCACAGCAGGGGATTCCTGAGCCCACGCTCGGGCAGATGACCGACGCGATCGGCGCCACGAACCCGGTGTCGGCGCTTCCCGCGGAGAATTGCGATGTCGTCTCGGATCGCATGCTGAGCTCGCTGAATGCGATCGCGAAGGATGCTGCGAAGCATCGTGACGACAAGGTCCTGGTGGTATCGAGCGGGCTGTCGATCTCGTGCCTGCTCGTCGACCTCGGCGCAGCCGACCGGGTTCCCGAGACGGGGATCGCCAACGGCGCCGTCAACCTGCTGACGTACAAGGCCGGAGCCTGGACCGTCGAATCGGTCAACGACACGCACTACGCGACGCAGCCGTGACCCGGGCCGGGGCGGGGCGCACCGCCCCGCCCCGCCCCGGCCTACGATGGCGATCATGCCCCTCGCGACCCCCGACGTGCGCCGACACAACCTCGGCCTGGTGCTGGGGCGCGTGCTCGAGGGGGCGGGTGAGGCGCGTGCCGACATCGCCGGCGCCACCGGCCTGTCGCGCGGTGCGGTGACTTCACTCGTCGCCGAACTCATCGATGCCGGCCTCGTCGAAGAGAGTGATGTCGTCGCCCCGGCGGGGATGGGACGGCCCCGGACGACGCTCACGCTCGCGGCCGCCGCCCCGTGCGTCCTGATCGCCCTGCTCGATGCCGACCACGCGACGGCGGTCGCCGGCACTCTGGCGGGTGAGGAGCTCACCCGCACCTCGCGCAGTCACGGGCGGCCGATGGGCGACCCCGCCGCCATCGTGGGTGTCCTGGCAGACGCTCTGGACGATGTCGCCGGTCGCATGGCCGCGGCCGGGCGGCGCATCGCCGACGTGTGCGTCGTCGTGTGGGCGCCGGTGGGTGGCACGCCGGTCCGCGTCCTCGCCGACACCGATCTGGCGTGGGGCGAGGTCGATCTGCTGGGCCTGCTGCGTGCGCGGTCGACGGCCCTCGCCGCCTTCGCCCGCGCGGGCGGGGAGCCCCGGCTGGTCTCGGATGCCGAGGTCGCGGCGCTCGCCGAGCACGCGGCCGTCGGCGGCGACACCCTGCTGTATCTCAAGGCCGACTCGGGAATCGGCGGTGCGGTCGTGCTCGCCGCGGGCGACGACTCCGGCGCACGCGTCCTCCCTGCGGCGCTCGGACATCTGCCCGTGGTGCCGGACGGCGTGCGCTGCGCGTGCGGTCAGCGGGGCTGCCTCGTCACGGTGGCAGGCCCTGACGTGCTGCTCGCCCGCTCCGGGCTCGGAGCGCTGGCGGCCGACGAGGGACTCACCGTCGCGCTGGAGGCGTTCGTGACGCAGGTAAGGACGGGCGACGAGCCCGCCGCGTCGGTGTGGCGCGGGGCGGCACGCGAGATCGCGCGCACCCTCCAGATCGTGGCGCTGACGGTTGCGCCCGACGTCATCGTGCTGGGCGGATTCGTCGCAGCGCTCGCCGCGGATGTCGATGAGATGTTCCGGGCGATCCAGCCTCGCATCGCGCACGCACCGGTTCTGCCGGTCGCACCGGTGCTCGGCAGCACGCTCGGCGCGGATGCGGCCCTGCGGGGCGCGCAGCGCGACGCCCGCCTGCGGCTCCTCGCAGACCCGCTCGCGATCTGATCAGTCGCCCTCGCGCGCGGCGTGGCCCTCGTCGGCGGCGATCGACGAGGGCGCGAGGAGCTCGAACAGCGCCGCGACCGGAGCGGCCATGTCGACGTCGGGTTCGAGCATCCACTGCACCTGCATGCCGTCGGCCACGGCCTGGAAGAGGCGTGCGACGGTGTCGGGGTCGACGCGATCGGTGATCTCGCCGGCCCGTTGCTGGGCCGCGACCGCGGCGGCGAAGAACCCGCGCAGGCTCTCGCCGCGGGCGACGAAGAACTGGTGGGCAGGATGCTCGGGATCGGCCGCGTCGACCGACAGCCGGGCGAACAGGTGCACGAGGCCGGGGACGTCGGCGTTGTGGCGGATCACGCCCAGGTAGCCGGCGCGGATGTCGAGCAGCTCGCCGCTCTCGGCCGCGGCGAGACCCTGCTGGAGGTCGCCGCCGAGGCCCTGCCCGACGGAATCGAGCTCGTCGCGTTTGCGGAGGATCTCGGTGAAGAGCTCCTCCTTGCTGTCGAAGTAGTGGAGGAGTCCGGCCTGGCTGAGACCCACGGCATCGGCCAGCTCTTTCACCGACGCGCCGCGATAGCCCTCACGGGCGATGACGTCCAGTGCGCGGGTGAGGATCTCCTCGCGCTTCGCAACGCCTTTCGCATAGGAGCCACGTCGCCCCGTGCCGCTGTCTGCCATAGGAGAAGTAAACCCGAATATCGCTTGATTTCTCAAAACCTAGTGACGTAAGGTTTTGCCGAGTCGCTCAATGTCGAGCCCTCACCACCCGAAGCAAGGACCCGTCCATGACAGCGCCGTCTGAGTACACCGCACCGCCCATGACCGAGAACACATTCGTCGCGACCGCCTCCGGCAACGACGATCCGCCCCCGCCCGTCAGGGGCCTGCGGCGGTTGATGTGGTGGATCATCCCTGCCAACCTGGGCGTCTTCCTCATCTGGGGAGCGGTTCCCGGGATCCTCCTGCCGCAGCAGATCACCCTGCTGTTCGGCGAGGAGGACAAGGTCGCGAACCTGGCGATCGTCGCGACCATCGGCGCGTTCGCCGCGATGATCGCGCAGCCGGTCGCGGGCCAGATCTCCGACCGCACGCGGTCGCGCTTCGGCCGTCGCGCTCCCTGGATGGTGCTCGGGGCGCTCGCGGGGGCGCTCGCGCTGGTCGGACTCGCGTTCGCGAGCTCGCTCGTGGGCGTGGTCATCGCGTGGACGCTCGTGCAGATCTGCTACAACTTCGCCCAGGGGCCGCTCTCGGCGGTCATGCCCGACCGCGTGCCCCTCAAGCGCCGCGGCACCTTCGCCGCACTGTCGGGCATCGGCCTCATGGTCGGCGCGCTGGGCGGGTCGATCGTCGGAGCGCTGTTCTACAACAGCATCACGGTGGGGTACATCATCTTCGCCGTCTTCGCCCTGGCGATCCTCACGCTGTTCGTGGCGTTCAACCCCGACTACCCGAGCACCGAGCTCAAGCCCGAGCCCTTCGACCTGCGCGAGTTCCTCGGCACGTTCTGGGTCAACCCGGTCAAGCACCCCGACTTCTTCTGGGCCTTCACCGGGCGGCTGCTGCTGTACACCGGGTACTTCGCCGTCACCGGCTACCAGCTGTTCCTCCTGACCGACTACTTCGGCGTCGAGCACCCCGAGCAGGTCATCCCGCTCCTGGGCCTGCTCAGCCTGGTGGGCATCCTGATCTCGACCGTGGTGTCGGGCCCGCTCTCCGACAAGGTGGGGCGCCGCAAGCCCTTCGTGTTCGCCTCCGCGGCGGTCGTGAGCCTCGCCTTCCTCCTCCCGTGGTTCTGGCAGGACCTCAACGCCTGGATGATCATGACGTTCATCGCGGGCTTCGGCTTCGGCATGTTCCAGGCCGTCGACACCGCGCTGATGAGCGAGGTGCTTCCTTCTGCGAGGTCCTTCGCGAAGGACCTCGGCGTCGTCAACATCGCGGCGACGCTCCCGCAGACGCTCGCTCCCGGCGTCGCCGGCGCGATCGTCCTGATGTTCGGCTACGCGGGGCTGTTCCCCGTCGCCATCGTGCTCGGCATCCTCGGTGCCCTCGCGGTCTGGCCGATCAAGGCCACCCGCTGACCGCGGCCACTCACACCTCGAAACCCCGATGAAAGGAACTCCATGAGCATCCCCGATGTCACGGAACTCACCCTCGAAGAGAAGGCGTCGATCACCAGCGGCGCGAGCTTCTGGTACACCAAGCCGGTCGACCGCGTGGGCGTGCCCGCGGTCATGGTGACCGACGGTCCGCACGGCCTGCGCAAGCAGCGCGAGGGCGGCGACCACCTCGGCATCGGCGACAGCGTGCCCGCCACCTGCTTCCCGCCCGCGGTCGGTCTCGGCTCGTCGTGGGACGTCGACCTCATCCACCGCGTCGGGGAGGCCCTCGGCACCGAGACCTCGATCGAAAACGTCGCGGTGCTGCTCGGCCCCGGCATCAACATCAAGCGCTCGCCGTTGTGCGGCCGCAACTTCGAGTACCTCTCGGAGGACCCGATCGTGTCGGGCGTCCTCGGCGCCGCGATCGTCCAGGGCATCCAGTCGAAGGGCGTGGGCACCTCGCTCAAGCACTTCGCGGCCAACAACCAGGAGAACGACCGCATGCGGTCCTCGTCCGACGTCGACCCGCGGCCGCTCCGCGAGATCTACCTGCGTGGGTTCCAGCGCGTCGTCGAGGACGCCCAGCCCTGGACCGTCATGTGCTCGTACAACCGCATCAACGGCGTGTACGCGTCGGAGGACCCGTGGCTGCTGACCCAGGTGCTGCGCGACGAGTGGGGCTTCGAGGGCCTCGTCGTCTCCGACTGGGGTGCCGTCAACGAGCGCGTGCCGGGCCTCGCCGCAGGCATGGACCTCGAGATGCCGTCGTCGAACGGCGTCACGGACGCGCAGATCGTCGCGGCGGTGCAGGACGGCTCGCTCGACGAGTCGGTGGTGGATGTCGCGGCCGGCCGTGTGCTCGACCTCGTGCGCAAGGCGACCGAGGGTGCCGGAGCCGTCGCAGGGCCGCTCGACGTCGACGCCCACCACGCCCTCGCCCGCGAGGCCGCGGGCCGCTCGATCGTGCTGCTCAAGAACGACGGCGCCGTGCTGCCGCTCGCGAAGGACGCGAAGCTCGCGGTCATCGGCGAGTTCGCCGCGGCGCCTCGGTACCAGGGCGCGGGTTCGTCGATGATCAACCCGACGCGCCTCGACACCGCGCTCGACGGGATCCGCGCGCTCGCCGCCGGCGACGTCGCGTACGCGCAGGGCTTCAGCAACGCTCTCGAGGTCTCGGACGACGAGGCCGCGGCCCTGCGCGACGAGGCTGTGGCCGCAGCATCCGTCGCCGAGGTCGCCGTGCTGTTCCTGGGCCTGCCCGCCCGTCTGGAGTCGGAGGGCTACGACCGCGACGACATCGACCTGCCCGCCGCCCAGCTCGCACTCGTCGACGCGGTGCTCGCGGCGAACCCGAACACCGTCGTGGTCCTGTCGAACGGCGGCGTCGTCGCGCTGCCGTTCGCCGATCGCGTGCCGGCGATCCTCGAGGGCTGGCTGCTCGGCCAGGCCGGCGGCGGTGCGACGGCCGACGTGCTGTTCGGCGACGTCAACCCGTCGGCAAAGCTCACCGAGACGATCCCGGCGCGCCTCGAGGACACCCCCGCGTTCCTCGACTTCCCGGGCGAGTTCTCGCACACCCGTTACGGCGAGGGCCTCTTCGTCGGCTACCGCTGGTACGACGCGCGTCGCCTCGAGGTCGCGTTCCCGTTCGGGCACGGCCTGTCGTACACGTCGTTCTCGTACGCGGATGCTGCGGCTCAGGTCGACGCGAACGGCGACGTCGAGGTGACCGTCGCCGTCACGAACACCGGCGACCGCGCGGGCCGTGAGGTCGTCCAGGTCTACACGTCGCTGAGCGGATCGTCGGTGCAGCGCGCACCGCGCGAGCTGAAGGCGTTCGCGTCGGTCGCGCTCGAGTCGGGCGAGACCCAGGTCGTGACGCTCACGGTGCGCCGCAAGGACCTCGCGTACTGGGACATCCGCGCCGACCGCTGGGTCGTCGAGGGCGGCGAGTACACCGTCGACGTCGCGGCGTCGAGCCGTGACCTCCGCTCGTCCGTCGCCGTGGCTGTCGAGGGCGACGTCCTGACGCTGCCGCTGTCGCGCACGTCGTCGATGGGCGAGGTGCTGAGCCACCCGATCGCGGGTCCGGTGGTGCAGGCCGCGATCGCGCAGATGATGGGCGGCCTCGGCGACAGCGCGGCGTCGATCATGCCGGAAGGCGTCGACATGTCCAAGATGATGGAGTCGTTCCCGATCGGCCGCATCGGCATGATGGGCGCGCTCGCCGGTGACGGCGCCGCCGCCGGCCCCGAGATGATCGACGGTCTGCTTGCGATGGCGAACGCCCCACAGCAGGACTGATCTGCACGACCGGATGCCTCGGCGCCGGGCCCTTCGAGGGCGCGGTGCCGAGGCATCCGTCGTCTGTCTCAGCTGTTGAGGAAGGCGAGCAGCGCCTCGTTGACCTCGGCGCCGTGGGTCCACAGCAGGCCGTGCGGGGCGCCCTCGATCTCGACGTACGTGGCGTCGGGGAGCAGGTCCTTGAAGCGCCGGGCCGTCTTGTCGATCGGGAGGATGTTGTCGGCGGTGCCGTGCAGGATGAGCGTGGGGACGTCGACGGCGGGGATGTCGGCGCGGAAGTCCGTCGGCCAGGTCAGCGGCGCCGCGGCGATCGCGGTGTTGCCGGCGTACGAAGCGACCTGGATGCTCGCGTCGAGCGCCTCCTGCGAGATGCGCGAACCCAGCGTGTCGTCGAGGTTGTAGAAGTCCTTGTAGAACCCTGCGATGAACGCGTAGCGGTCGTCGCGCACGGACTGCGCGATGCCGTCGAAGAACTCCTGCGGACCGGCCCCGTCGGGGTTGTCGTCCGTGATGAGCAGGAACGGCTCGAGCGACCCGAGGAACGCCGCCTTCGCGACGCGGCCGCTGCCGTAGCGCGAGAGGTAGCGTGCGATCTCTCCCGTGCCCATCGAGAAGCCCACGAGCACGGCCTCGTGCAGATCGAGGTCCTCGATGAGGGCGTGCAGGTCGCCGGCGAACGTGTCGTAGTCGAACCCCGAGCCGACCTTGCTCGACTGCCCGAATCCGCGGCGGTCGTACGCGATCACGCGGTACCCGGCGTCCAGCAGTGCCGCCTGCTGCTTGCCCCACGACTCGCCGTTCAGCGGGAAGCCGTGGATCAGCACGACGGGCTGGGCATCGGACGGTCCCTGGTCGGTGTAGTAGAGGTCGATGTCCACCGAGTTCTCGGTCCCGACGGTGATGTACGCCACGATCGCTCCTTCCGGATCGCGAACGGATGCCGCGACCCTGCGTTCGACGCTAGGCCGCGGCATCCGTCCTCGCCAGTGTCTTGCGCGCGCTCGTCACGAGCGTTCACACGGCGTTCAGTCACAGCAGGCGCAGCGACGAATCAATCGCGGGCGGCGCCTGCCGACGGAGACACCGTGAAGATCGTGGGAGCGGCGAAGCCGGCGGCCGCGAAGGCGGCGGTGGCGGCATCCGTCACGGCCTGGACCTTGTCGTGGGCGACCAGCGCGATCGCGGCGCCGCCGAAGCCGCCGCCGGTCATGCGGGCGCCGACGGCACCGGCCGCAAGCGCGGCCTCGACCGCCGTGTCGAGCTCGGGGACCGAGATCTCGAAGTCATCGCGCATCGAGGCGTGCGACGCGACGAGGAGGTCGCCGATCGCGGTCGGCCCCTGCTCGCGGAGCGTGCGCACGGTGTCGAGCACGCGCTGGTTCTCGGTGACGACGTGGCGGACACGCCGGTAGGTGACGTCGTCGACCAGTTCAGCGAGTCGCGGGAGGTCGTCGATGCTCACGTCGCGCAGCGCGGGCACGCCGAGGGCGGCCGCACCGCGCTCGCAGGCGGCGCGGCGCTCGCCGTAGCCGCCCGTCGCGTGGGAGTGCTTCACGCCGGTGTCGATGACGACGAGCTCGAGGCCCGCGTCCGCGAAGCCGAGGTCGATCACCTGCGCGTCGAGCGAGCGGCAGTCCAGGAAGATGGCGGAGTCGGCGCGGCCGAGGAGCGACGCCATCTGGTCCATGATCCCCGTAGGCGCGCCCACGGCCTCGTTCTCGGCGCGGCGGCCGACCTTCGCCAGCGCGACGCGATCCAGGTCGATGCCCCACGTGTCCGCGAGGGCGACGGCGGTCGCACCCTCGATCGCCGCGGACGACGACAGGCCCGCGCCCACCGGCACGTCCGACGCGAAGGCGAGATCGACGCCGGCGACGGCCTGCGGATCGGTTCCGGATGCCGCGAGCAGCGCCCATGCGACGCCCAAGGGGTAGCGGGCCCACTCGGGGACGTCGTCACGCTGCGCGGGGAAGAGCGCGTCGAGGTCGTCGAGGGCGACCTCGACGGTCGCGTCATCGAAGGTCGACGCGACGCGCACGCGGAAGACGCCATCGGCCCGCGGAGCGAGGGCGACGTGGGTGCGGTGCTGGATCGCGAACGGCAGCACGAAGCCGTCGTTGTAGTCGGTGTGCTCGCCGATGAGGTTCACCCGGCCGGGTGCGGACCACGTGCCGACGGCGTCGGCGCCGAAGCGGGCGGCGAAGAGGGCGCGCGCGATGGCGGCGGTGCGGATGTCGGTGGCGGTCACAGGGTCTCCTCGGGGATGGATGCGACGGCGTCGCGCAGCTTCGCAGCGGCCGTCTCGGGCGGGACGTCGCCGATCCAGGCGCCCATGGCGGCCTCGGATCCGGCGAGGAACTTGAGCTTGTCGGCCGCGCGGCGCGGCGACGTCAGCTGCAGGTGCAGGCGCGCGGTGTCGCGGCCGCGGTGCACCGGTGCCTGGTGCCAGGCGGCGATGTACGGGGTGGGGGTGTCGTAGAGCGCGTCGACGCCGCGGAGCAGCCGCAGGTAGAGCGGGGCGAGCTCGTCGCGCTCGGCATCCGTCGTCTCGGCGAAGTCCGCAACGTGGCGGTGGGGCAGCAGGTGGATCTCGATCGGCCAGCGCGCGGCGAAGGGCACGAACGCCGTCCAGTGCTCGCCCTCGAGGATCACGCGGTCGCCGGCGCGCTCGAACTCGAGGATGCGGGAGAACAGGTCGGGCCCCTCGCGGTCGATCGACGCGAGCAGGCTCGTCGTGCGCGGGGTGATGTACGGGTATGCGTAGATCTGCCCGTGCGGGTGGGGGAGCGTGACGCCGATCGCCTCGCCGCGGTTCTCGAACGGGAAGACCTGCTCGATCCCCGGCAGCGCCGAGAGCGCGGCGGTGCGGTCGGCCCACGCCTCGATCACGGTGCGAGCGCGGGTCGCAGACAGCGAGCCGAACGAGCCCGAGTGCTCGGGGCTGAAGCACACGACCTCGCAGCGGCCCACGCTCGTGCGGGTGCGGCCGAGACCGGGCGCGACGAGGTCGTCGAGGTCGCGGGGCGCATCGATGCCAGCGGGAGCATCGCTGTGGGCGACGGCGAGCGCGGGTCCGAACGACGGCGACTTGTTCTCGAACACGGCCACGTCGTAGAGCGACGGGATCTCGGACGGGTTGGTCGGCGTCTGCGGGGAAAGCGGGTCGAGGTGCGCCGGCGGCAGGAAGGCCCGGTTCTGGCGGGCCGCCGCGACCGACACCCAGTCCCCGGTGAGCACGTCGCGGCGCATCGTCGCGGTCTCGGGTCGCGGCGCGAGGTCGCGCGCGTCGACCCCACGGTCGGGGCCGAGGGTCGTCTCGGGGTCGTCGTAGTAGATCAGCTCGCGCCCGTCGGCAAGTCGGGTCGGGCGCTTCACCACACCCGCGCCGAGCGTCTCGGCGGGAAGGTCCTGGGCGGACACGACGGTGTCGTCCTGAGGCATGTTCACGTCAACACGGTAGCAAATCGGCTATGTTATCGTCAACACGGATGCTGCATCCCCGGCGTGACGCCGACGGCATCCTGCAGATCGGGGTGGGGCATGACGGCCAGGCGCGTGTCGATGGCGGACGTCGCGGAGCGCGCGGGCGTCTCGGGCCAGACCGTGTCGCGCGTGGTGAACGCCAGCCCCCGCGTCGACCCCGAGACCCGCGCGCGCGTCGAGTCGGCGATGACGGAGCTCGGCTATCGCCCGCACCGTGCCGCGCGGGCACTCCGCACCGGCCGCACGCAGACCATCGGGCTCGTGGTGTCGACGCTCGCCTCAGTGGGCAACTCCCGCATGCTGCAGGCGGTGGCGGATGCTGCGGCCACCCGCGGCTACGCGCTCACGGTGGTGACGCTCGGTGCCGACGGTGACGTCGCCGCCGCCTTCGAGCGGCTGGCAGAGCAGGGCGTGGACGGGGCGATCGTGCTGAACGAGGCGACGGCCCGCGTCCGCGGAGCCGATGTCGGCGCCGCTGGGCTCCGACTGGTGGTCGTCGACTCGCCGCGCGACGACCGGTTCGGCGTGGTCGAGACCGACCACGCGGGCGGTGCTCGCCTCGCTGTGGAGCACCTGCTGTCGCTCGGGCACCGGACCGTGCATCACCTCGCTGGACCCGAAGGCTCCTTCGCCGCGGCGGAGCGCGAACGCGGCTGGCGCGAGGCGCTGTCGGGGACCGGCGCCCCTGTGCCACCTGTGGTGCGCGGAGATTGGACGTCCGCGTCGGGCTTCGCGGCAGCATCCGTTCTTCTCGAATCCGGCGCGACCGCCGTCTTCGCCGCCAACGATCAGATGGCGCTGGGCGTGCTGCGCGCCGTGGCCGAGTCCGGGCGTGCGGTGCCGGAAGAAGTGAGCGTGGTCGGCTTCGACGACGTGGCGGATGCCGCCGACTACCGACCGCCCCTCACCACCGTGCGGCAGGACTTCGACGCCCTCGGCTCGCGCGCGGTGGCGGCACTCGTCGACGGGATCGAGGCGGGCGCGCCGGCTGCGTTCGAGACCGTGCCCACGCGGCTTGTCGTACGCGAGAGCACCGCGCCCGCCCGCTGACGAAGGGGTTGTGTGTCGGCGCCCGTCCCGGTTCTGGCCAGTCGCCAGGCTCTGCGGATTTCGCCTGGCTTCTTGGCGACTCGCCGCGACGCGCTCGCGGCCGACGGTGCTGCCCATTCCGGCGAGTCGCCAAGAACTGCGCCGGGGACGCGGACTCTTGGCGGGTCGCCAGAAACTGCACTGGGGAGAAGGCCCGGCGAGTCGCCAAGAACTGCCCCGGGGACGAGGGTTCCTGGCGAGTCGCCAAAATACGCCGAGGAGGGGCCCGGCGAGTCGCCAAGAACTGCCCCGAGGACGAGGGTTTCTGGCGAGTCGCCAGAATCACCCGTCAGGGTGGATGCCTCAGCGCGCGGCCTGGCGGGCCTCCCAGCCGGTGCGGACCATCTCGTCGACGCTGTAGCGGTTCTTCCAGTCCAGGTCGCGGGCCGCGAGCTCGCCGGTGGCGACGATGCGGTCGGGGTCGCCGGGCCGGCGGGGGGCGATCTCGGGTGTGAAGTCGATGCCGGTGACGCGAGCCATCGCGTTCATGATCTCGCGGACGCTCAGGCCGTTCTGCGAGCCGAGGTTGTATGCGGGCTCGATCGGCCGGTTCGCGAGCAGGCGCTGCGCGGCCGCGACGTGGGCCGCCGCGATGTCGGCGACGTGCACGTAGTCGCGCACGTTCGTGCCGTCGGGGGTGTCGTAGTCGTCGCCGTTGATGCGGGGCGTCTTGCCCGCGAGCAGCGCCTCGAACACGAGCGGGAAGAGGTTGTGCGGGCTGGTGTCGTACACCGACGGGTCGCCCGAGCCGACGACGTTGAAGTAGCGCAGCGCGGTGTAGCGGAGGGCGTGCTCCGACGCGGCCGTCGCGATCGCCTGGTCGCGGATGATCCACTCGCCGATGAGCTTCGACTCGCCGTAGGGCGAGGCCGGGCGCTTGGGCAGGTCCTCGGTGACGAGCGGAACGTCGGGGGTGCCGTAGACCGCGGCCGACGACGAGAAGACCAGGTTCGCGACACCCGCGGCCTGCATGGCGGCGAGGAGCACGCGCGTGCCCTCGACGTTCTGCGCGTAGGTGTGCAGCGGACGCTGCACCGAGACGCCGGCGTACTTGAAGCCGGCGAGGTGGATGACGCCCACGACCTCGTGCTCGCGCAGAGAGCGCTCGACGAGCTCTCCGTCGAGGATGGAGCCCTGCACGAACGGCACGCCCTCGGGCACGAACGACGCGTGCCCGCTCGAGAGGTCGTCGATCACGACGGAGTTCAGGCCCGCATCTGCGAGCGCACGGACGATGTGGGCGCCGATGTAGCCGGCGCCTCCGGTCACGAGCCAGGACATGTCACTCCGGATCCAGGTGGGGGCGGATGCGCCGAGCGGCGCCGCCTCCATTCTGCCCGGTCGGACGGATGCCTCGAATCCGGGGTCGGCCGGGCGCTCGGCGTGCACGGAGTCGGAGGTTCGGGCGGACACGCCGGGTGGCGGCATCCATCATCCGGCGTGTCGCGCGAGAGCTCCGATTCTGTGCACCGGTGTCGAGCCTCAGACCCGCGCGGCCCAGCGCGCCGCGCGCTGCAGCAGTTCGATGTGTCCGGGGGCGTCGTAGGAGCGCTCGTCGTGTCCGAGCGAGCACACGACGGCACGGGTCGGCGTCTCCCGCACCCACACGGCGGCGTGCTCGGCGCCGTCGACGTCGTGCACCGCGAGCACGCGCGCGCCGTCGTCGACCACGAGGTCGCTGTAGCGCTCGTCGAACACGTCGAGGTGCGGCATCCCTCCGCTCACGGGGTGACCGCCGTCGACGACCCGCACCCGCGCGTCGCCGATCGGGGGATGCCACGAGACTCCGGGCTGCCATTCGCCGCCGATGGCCTCGCGCCAGGCGGGGTGGTCGCGCAGGCTCGAGAGCGCGGCGTGCACGGCGATGAGCCCGATGCCCCGGTCGATCGCGGAGCGGAGGCCGGCGTCCGCCGCGGGGTCGGCGCCATGCCCCAGCTCGGTCGCGCCCTCCCGCCACGGGTCGCCGGCGTTGACGACGAGCAGATCGAACCCGTCGAGGCTCGAGAGCGCGTGGTCGACGTCGTCGTCGACCGTGACGTCCCAGCCGTCCGCGCGCAGCGCGTCGGCGATGCGGGAGGAGGTCGCGGGGAAGGGATGCCACGGGTCGGCGTACCGGCCGGTTCCGGTGGCGATCACCGCGCGGCGTGGGCTGGACTCGGCTTCCGGTCGCTCCATGGATACCATGATCTGCAGGATAACGCTTTCCCGTATCGGTGTCGGCCGGAAGCGACAACACCGTGCACGCCCGAGGAGAATGACGCCATGGCCCACACCGTCGTGATCGCCCCCGATTCGTTCAAGGGAACGATCGGCGCCGCGGCCGCCGCCGAGGCGCTCGCCACCGGGTGGCGCCGTGAGCGCACCGACAGCGCCCTGCGGCTCATGCCCATGGCTGACGGCGGCGAGGGCACCGTCGACGCCTTCGCGGCCGCGGTCCCCGGCGCGGAGCGCATGCCGGTGACGGTGACCGGACCCGAGGATGAGCCCGTCGCGGCGTCGTGGGTGCTGCTGCCGCCCACCCCGGACGCACCGCGGGGCACCGCGGTCGTGGAGCTCGCGAACACGAGCGGCATCGAGCTGCTCGGCACCCCGCCGCGCCTGCGCGCCTTCGACGCGCACACGCGCGGCTTCGGCGAAGCGATCGCCGAGGCCCTCGCGCACGGCGTCTCGCGACTCGTGCTCGGCATCGGCTCCAGCTCGTCGACGGACGGCGGCACCGGCATGCTCACCGCGCTCGGAGCGCGATTCACGGATGCTGCGGCCCGGCCCGTCGCCGCCGGCGCGCGCGGTCTCGGCTCCGTGGCGGCGGCCGACCTGTCCGCGCTGGCGCCGCTCCCGCCCGGCGGTGTGACGGTGCTCAGCGATGTGACGAACCCGCTCCTCGGACCCCGCGGAGCGGCGGCGGTGTTCGGCCCGCAGAAGGGCGCGCGGCCGGACGACATCGCCGTGCTCGACGCCGGGCTCGCGCGGCTCGCGCAGCTGGTCGACGCCGACCCCGAGACTCCGGGCGCCGGCGCGGCCGGTGGCACAGGGTTCGGCCTGCTCGCGTGGGGCGCGCGCCTCGTGCCCGGTTCGGCGGCGGTCGCGGAGCTGGTGGGATTGGATGCGGCGGTGGCCGAGGCATCCGGCGTCGTCACGGGCGAAGGGTCGTACGACGGCCAGTCCGCGGCGGGCAAGGTGCCCGCCCACGTCGGCGCGGTCGCCGCGGCGGCGGGTGTGCCGGTCGCCCTGGTGGCGGGCCGCATCGCGGCGGATGCCGACACCTCGGGCTTCGCCGCGACGGCGTCGCTCACCGCGCTCGCGGGCTCGGGCGAGGCCGCGATGGCCGAGACCGCGCGGTGGCTCGAGGAGGCCGGCGCGCAGCTGGCGCGCGAGCTCGCGCCCCGCTGACCCCGGGCTCGAGCATGCTCGAACACTCGAGGCGTTTCGTCTGCGGGCGCCAGAGCGCCCTCCGCTCAACGACCGGGCCAAGGCGCCGGTCGTTGAGCGAGCGAGGAACGAGCGAGACGAAACGTCCCAGGCCCGGCGCAGAACCCGGGCCCCGGAACCGCGTCAGCGGCCGGTGTGGAGCACGCCGTTGCGGCGGTGCGGGAGCGTCGCGAGCGCGGCGTCCCGGAGCACCTCGGGCAGCAGCGCCTCGGGGGCGTCCTGGAACACGACGGGCCGGAGGAACCGGCGGATCGCGGTCGCGCCGACCGAGGTGTGCAGCGACGTCGTCGCGGGCCACGGGCCGCCGTGGTGCTGCGACCAGGTCACGGCGACACCGGTCGGCCAGCCCGCGAAGAGCACACGCCCGGCCTTGCGGGTGAGCACCTCGAGCACCGCCGCGACGTCGTCGCCGGACTCGGAGTGCAGCGTGGCGGTGAGCGAGCCCGGCACGGCCTCGAGCGCGGCGTGCAGCTCCTCGTCTGAGGAGTAGCGCACGAGCAGCGTCACGGGGCCGAAGCACTCCTCGAGCAGTGTCTCGGGGCGCGCGGCGACGGCCGCGGCATCCGTCGACAGCACGATCGGCTGCGCCGACCCCGGCTCGGCCGGAAGCCCCTGGGCGACCACCGACACCGACGGGTCGGCCTCGAGGTGCTCGATGCCCGACGGGAACGCCGCGGTGATGCGGTCGGTGAGGAGCGGTCCGCCGGCGGCGCCGGCCGCGAAGCCGGTGACGAGGTCTTCGAACCCGGCGCCCGCGGGCAGGAACACGACGCCGGGCTTGGTGCAGAACTGGCCGACGCCGAGCGTGAACGAGCCGACGAGGCCCTGTGCGAGGGCCTCGCCGCGCGCCGCGACGGCGGCGGGCGTGATGACGACGGGGTTCACCGAGCCGAGCTCCCCGTAGAACGGGATCGGGTCGGGACGCCCCGATGCCAGGTCGAACAGGGCGCGACCGCCGCCGAGCGACCCGGTGAAGCCCGCGGCCTGGATGGACGGATGCTGCACCAGCGCGTTGCCCGCCTCGCGGCCTTCGACGAGCGCGAGGGAGCCCTCCGGCGCGCCGGCTTCGACGAGGGCGGCGGCGACGATGGCCGCCGTGCGCTCCGACAGGCGCGGGTGGCCCGAGTGCGCCTTCACGATGACCGGGTTGCCGGCCGCGAGGGCCGAGGCGGTGTCGCCGCCGGCGACCGAGAAGGCGAACGGGAAGTTCGACGCCGAGAAGACCGCGACGGGGCCGACACCGGTCAGCATGCGGCGCAGCTCGGGGCGGGGCGGCGTCGCCGCCGGGTCGGCGTCGTCGACCGTGAGCTCCAGGTACGAGCCCTCCTCGACGACGGTCGCGAACAGGCGCAGCTGCCCGGTGGTGCGTCCGACCTCGCCGCGCAGACGCGTCGCGCCCAGGCGGGTCTCCTCGTCGGCGATCTCGACGAGCTCGTCGATGTTCGCGTCGAGCGCGTCGGCGGCGGCGCGCAGCCACGAGGCCCGGGTCGCAGCATCCGTCGCCCGCCAGATCGGTGCCGCAGCGGCGGCGGCCCGCGCGAGGGCGTCGAGTTCGGTCGCGCTGGTGGTGGTCGTGGTGGTCATGTGCCGAACCTTCCCGGGTGGTCGATGTCAGGAGAAACGGAGGCCGAGGCCCGCGTGCGGGACCTCGGTGAGGGTGCCGTCGGCGATGCGCACGGGCGACGGGTCGCGGAGCGCGCCGAGGGCGCCGAAACCGGCATCCTCCACATCCTCCGCCATGGGCTCGGGAACTCCGGGCACCGAGCGGAGGCACAGGGCGAGCTGGCCGGAGAGTTCGGGCAGCAGGTGCGGGTGCACGGCGGCTCCGTAGACGCCCGCGATGGCCGCGATCCCGAGGAACGGGGTGATGCCGCCGACGCGGACGATGTTCGGCTGCACGATCTGCGCGGCGCCGGTGCGGAGGAAGTCGTCGAACCGGTAGACGTTGTGCAGGTTCTCGCCGACCGCGATCGGGATGGCGCTCGATGCCGCCAGCCGCTTCGACAGCTCGTAGTGGCCGTACAGGTCGTCGGCGCGGAGCGGCTCCTCGATCCAGGCCGGCGAGACCTCCGCGAGCACCTCGAGGGAACTCGTCGCGCGATCGAGGTCCCACCGCTGGTTCGCGTCGATCATGAGCTGCCGGCCGGGCCCGAGAACCTCGCGCACGGCCTTCATGCGGTCGAGGTCTTCCGCGACGTCGGGCTTCCCGACCTTCACCTTCACGGCGTCGAAGCCCGCGTCGACCCAGCGGCGCACCTGGGCCACCAGCTCCTCGGTCGAGTAGTGCAGGTTCACGCCCGATCCGTACGTGCGCACGCTCTCGCGCTGCGGACCGAGCCACCGCGCGACCGACTTCTGGTCCGCGCGCGCCGCGGCATCCCACAGGGCGAGATCGAGCCCGGCCATCGCGATGGTCGTGATCCCGCCGCCGCCGGCCTCGTGCAGGTGCTCCCAGAGTGGCAGCCATCCTTCGCCCGGCTCGGCCGAGCGCCCGATCGCCCACGCGGCGATGTCGTGCGCGAGCAGCGCGTGCACGGCCTCGACGCCGATCTGCGGCGTCCACGAGAAGCCCCAGCCCTCGGCGCCGTCGGAGCGCACGACATGGGTGGCCACGACGCCGATCGAGGTCACGTCGGCCGCCCAGGGCCGCGTCAGCGGCACGCGCACGAGGCGCGCGTCGAACGAGGCGATCGTGGTGCGGGGCGGGGTCGCCGAGGGCGAGGCGGAGGTCACAGCAGCGCTCGCCCCGCCTCGAGGATCTCGGCCAGGCGGGCCTCCTGCGCTGGCGTCGGGTCGACGAGCGGTGCGCGCACCGACCCGACGGGCAGGCCGCCCAGGCGCAGGCCGGTCTTGATGAGCGAGACGCCGAAGCCCGGGGTCTCGTCGCGCAGCGCGACGAGCGGCGAGTAGAAGCCGTCGAGCAGTTCGGCGCGGCGCGCCTCGTCGCCGTCGACGTACGCGCGGTAGTACGCGTTCGCGACCTCGGGGATCATGGCGAACGCCGCCGACGAGTACAGCGGGATGCCGATGCCGCGGTACGCGCCCTGCGTGAGCTCCGCGGTGAGCAGGCCGTTGAAGAACGCGAAGTCCTCGCGCCCCTCGGCCGCGACCGCGCGAACGATCTGCTGCGCGAGGCCGACATCGCCGACGCCGTCCTTGAAGCCCACGACCTTGGGGTTCTGCGCCAGGCGGCGCACCGAGTCGACCGAGTACTGCGCGTTGCCGCGGTGGTAGATGACGACGGGAAGATCGGATGCCGCCGCCACCGCCTCGACATAGGCGACGAGTCCCGCCTGCGGACCGCCGACGAGGTACGGCGGCAGCACGAGCAGTGCGTCGGCTCCGGCGTCGGCGGCGGCACGCGCGAGGGTCGTCGCGTGGCCGAGCGGACCGCCGGTGCCGGCGACGACCGGCACGCGGCCCGCCACGGTCTCGGTCGCGATCTGCACGACGCGCGTCGCCTCGTCGGTCGACAGCGCGTGGAACTCGCCGGTGCCGCACGCGGGGAAGACGCCGCCGGGGGAGTGCGCGAGGGTCGTCTCGAGGTGCTGCCGCAGCAGACCCTCGTCGACGCGGCCGTCGGCGTCGAACGGGGTGACGGGGAAGAAGAGGATGCCGTCGAAGTTCACGCCAGCACGTCCTTTCGGGCGGAGTCGGTGGTGGGGGCGGAGTCGAAGCCGATCGCGTTCGCGGGGCCGGCGGCTGGGGCGGGCTCGCCGAGCTCGCCGCGCCACGTGTGGGCCGGGCGCCAGCCCAGCACGCGCCGGGCCTTCGCGTTCGAGAACGCGGGCGCTGTGCCGGTGAGCTCAGCCGCGAGGTCGTCGGTGCCGGGCACGAACTGCGGCAGCAGCTCGGCGAGCGGGCGGCGGGCGAGCGCGTCGTCGGCGCCCACGAAGAACACCTCGGCGTTCGGGATCTCGGGGAGGGCGACCAGGAGGGTGTCGACGAAGGTCGCGACATCGCGCGCGTCGACGTAGTTGAAGAGCGCCGGCGCCGACAGCGCAGGGTCGGCGAGACGTTCACGCACCGTGTGGCCCTGCTGCGTGAGTGCGCCCTGCCACTCCTCGGGGGCGATGACGTAGCACGGCCGGAACGCCGCGAAGCGGGTGGCATCGCCGGTCTGGCGGGCCAGCATCGCGATCGTCTGCTCGGCGAGGTGCTTCGACAGCGCGTACGCGTTCCACGGCTTCGGCGTCGTCTGCTCGTCGAGGGGGAACCGCTCGGGGAGCCAGCCCGTGGGCGAGTTGTACCCGAGGACGGTGGGGCTCGACGCCGTCACGATCTTCGGGATGCCCGCCGCGACGCCGGCCGACATGACGTTGAGCGCCATCGTCGCGTTCGTGCGGAGGATGACGTCCTCGGGCGCGCTGAACGGCACGGCGATCGCGGCGAGGTGGATGAGGGCGTCGGCCCGGGTGTCGGCGATCGCGCGGGTGGCGGCATCCGTGTCCGTCAGATCCACGGCGATCTGCTCGAGGCCCTGCAGCTCACCCGCTTCGGACACCGCGCGGTCGAGCGAGACCAGCTCGTGCCCGGCCGCGGCGAGTCCCGCGACGAGGCTGCGACCGAGGCGCCCCGCGCCGCCGGTGACGGCGATGCGCGTCATGACCGGACGGCCTCGGCGCGCGCCGCGTCGCTCGCGAGGAAGCGGATGCCGAGGTCGGCGACCTGAACGGGGAGGCCGGTCTCGAGGGAGCGGTTGCCGGCGATGCCGACCGCGATGGAGCGGACACCGTCGCGCCAGTCGGCGGGGCGGGCGAGCGGGTCGTCGCCGGGGCCCTCGAACACGTCGGCGAGCAGCAGCGCGTCGCCGCCGCCGTGGCCGTCGCTGTTGCCCTCGAGCGGCACTTCGTAGGCCGCCTCCCAGTGGCGCTGCACGATGAGCCGCTCACCCTCGGGGCGGAGGGACCCGGTGGTGCCGGCGTCGCTGGCCGACGGGTCGAGCACCGGGTGCAGGCCCTCGTCGGCGAGCACGGCGCCGCGCTCGACGACCTCGAGCTCGGCGCGGCCGAGGGTGCCGTTGACCGCGACCCGGTAGCCCTCCCACGGCGAGTGGGCGTTGAGCGAGTACGACAGGGTGGCGCCGGAGGCGTAGTCGACCACGAGGGCGAGGTTGTCCTCGATGGTGATGCCCTCGCCGAAGACGTCGCGGTCGCGGAGGTATCCGTCGTGCTGCTCGGCGTCGAGGTACAGCGCCTTGAGGCGCTCGTCGTCGCGCAGGTCGAGCTCGAAGGCGTCGCCGCCGTCGTGGGTGCCGCGGGCGGGACGGTCGCCGAGGCCGCGGGCGGCGGCGTTGTCGGCGCCGTAGAACCGCAGCGCACCCGACGCGTAGACGCGGCGCGGGACGGAGCGGATCCACCAGTTCACGAGGTCGAAGTGGTGGCTGGCCTTGTGCACCAGCAGGCCGCCCGAGTGCTCCTTCTCGCGGTGCCAGCGGCGGAAGTAGTCCGCGCCGTGCTTGGTGTCGAGCACCCACGAGAAGTCCACCGAGGTGACCTCGCCGATCGTGCCGTCCTGGATGACCTGACGCAGCGCGGAGTTGCGGGGCGAGTAGCGGTAGTTGAAGGTGATGACGACCTGCCGGCCGGTGCGGTCGATGGCGTCCTCGATGGCCGCGGCGGAGGGCCCGTCGATGGTGAGCGGCTTCTCGACGACGACGTCGGCGCCGGCATCGAGCGCCCGCACGATGAGCGGGGCGTGCAGGTCGTCGCGGGCGCAGATCACGACGCGGTCCACCTGCTGCTCGCGGACCATCGTCTCGAGGTCGTCGGGCCCGTAGACCGCGGGAGCGGCGAAGCCGGCCTCGACGACGCGGTCGACGTAGTACTGCGCGCGCACCGGGTTCGGCTCGCAGATCGCGACCAGGGCGGCGTCGTCGGAGTAGGGTCCGATGATCGCGTCGACGTACATCTGGGCGCGGTGTCCCGCGCCGACGAGGGCATGCCTGCGGTGGCTCATCTCACTCCTTCAGGAAACGTTTTCTCAGACTACCACGACGAGGATGGGAAAGCGCTCGCCGCAGCTGATCAGGCTGCGGGGCCGGTCGTGCCGCGGATGGTCAGCTCGGGAAGGACGGTCAGCGGATGCCCCGGCTCCGCGCCCTCGAGCAGCTCGCGCATGCGCGCCCAGGCCTGCACGCCGAGCTCCGCCGCGGGCACGGCTGCCGTCGTCAGCGGGGGAGTCGTGTACCGGGCGAACGGGATGTCGTCGAACCCCACGATGGAGAGGTCCTCGGGTATGCGGCATCCGCTCGCCTGCACGGCGCTCAGGAGGCCCATCGCGACGAGGTCGTTGAAGGCGAGCGCGGCCGTCGCCCCTGATGTCAGCACCGCGGCACCTGCGGCGGCACCCGCCTCGAAGTCGACGCCGCACGGGATCTCGGTGACGTGCGTGTCGGGGTGCTCGGCGACGAACGACGCGATGGCCTCGAGGCGCGCGGTGTTGGCGACGCTGCCCGGGGCGCCGGCGAGGAAGACGATGCGCCGGTGCCCGAGTCCGTGGAGGTGGGCGAGCTCGGCGGCCAGCGCCGTGCGGTAGTCGGCGCGCACGTGCGGCACGTCCCCCGCGGCGCGATTGATGAGCACGACCGGGCGCAGTCCGCCGACGAGCCGGTCGAGCTCGTCCTGCGGCAGGCGCGGCGCGCAGAGGATCACGCCGTCGGTGCGCCGCCGCGTCGTGCCCGCGAGCACGCGCTCCTCTTCGACGGACTCCGCCGAGTCGGCGACGAGCACGTGGTAGTCGTCGGCCGCGGCCGCGTGGCTGAGTCCTCGCAGGATCGCCTGGAACGTCGGATTGCCGAGGTCGGGCACGACCACCGCGACGGTCTGCGTGCGTCCCAGCACGAGGCTGCGCGCGACCGGGCTCGCGGTGTAGTCGAGCTCGGCGGCGGCGGCCTTCACGCGTTCGGCCAGCGCCGGGTCGACGGTGGGGTTGCCGTTGAGCGCGCGGGACACCGTCGACAGCGACACCCCCGCCCGGGCGGCGACGTCGGCGATGGTGACGCGCGTCGAGCGATCGGCGCGGGGCGGTCGAGGCATCCGTGTCTCCCTGGGTCTCGGCGCGCTCAGCCTACCCGGAAACGTTTCCTCACCCGGCCATACGGCCGCCGGCGGTGACCTCCCGCCTGTCAGCTGCGCGGCGGCGTGCTGCCCCGCACGATCACCTCGAGCGGGAGCTGCGGCTCGGCCGCATCCCACTCCGGGTCGGTGGCGGCGTGCAGCGCGCGGTAGCCGAGGTCCTCGAGGGGCACGCGCACGGTCGTGAGGCCGGGACGGATGTCGCGCCCCGTGGCGATGTCGTCGAATCCTGCGACCGCGATGTCGGCCCCGACCTGGCGTCCGGCGTCGCGCACGGCCGACATGATGCCGATCGCGACGACGTCGCTGATGCCGAAGATCAGGGTGCCCGCGGGCACGTCGCCCTCGAGCAGCTCCGATGCGGCCGCGTAGCCGGCGTCGCGCGTGAAGCCGGCGCGGCGCACCTCGCGGACGTTGCCGCCGGCGGCGGTGAACCCCTCGGTGAACCCGTCGACGCGGTCGTCGGACGTGCGGATGCCCTCGGAGGCCGCGAGCACGATCGCGTCGCGATAGCCGAGGCCCGCGAGCTCCGCGCCGAGCGCCGCCGCGCCGCCGTGGTTGTCGACCGCGACCGAACGCGCCGTGCCGCCGCCGGGGCCGACGACGACGACGCGCCCGCCCATGTTCGAGAACGCCTCGAGCTCGCCCTGGAGCCCGGCGGCATCGGGGCCTTCGACGCGGGAGGCCGCGAGGATCAGGCCGCGCGGTCGTTGTCCGCGCAGAGCCCGCACCAGCTTGACCTCTCGCTGCGGATCGCGCTCGGTGATCGCGATCGTGACGACGAGGCCGGCCTCGTCGGCGCCGCGCGCGACGCCGGAGGCGAGTTGACCGAAATAGGGGTCGGCGATGTCGGCGACCAGGAGCGCGACGATGGCGGCGGTGCCTCGCGCGGTCGCCTGGGCGGAGAGATTGGCCGTGTAGCCGAGCTTCTCGGCGGCGGTCTCGACGCGCTCGCGGTAGCTCTCGGCCACCTTTCGCGTCGAGCCGTTGAGCACCCGTGACGCGGTCGCGAGCGAGACCCCGGCCTCGCGCGCGACATCGTGAAGGGTGGCGGCGCCTCGGGTAGGCGCGATGATGTCGCTCACAGGCCAGAGTCTAGAGCCTGTGTCCGGTTCCGGCGATAGCTTGGGAAGCGATTTCCCTCAGCTTTTTCCCCAGTTGAGCGGCGACATGCCCCGCGCCGGGCGCGCAACGACGAAGCGCCCGCGGGGACGCCGGTGGATCGGCGTGCCCCGCGAGCGCTTCTGAGCTCGCGGAAGCGTCGTCAGCTCGCGACGCGGGCGCGGAGGGAGGGCGAGACGGATGCTGCGAACCCGGCAGCCGTGCGCTGCACGGCGACGAGCGGGTCGGTGGCCCAGATCTCCTCGTTGAAGATCTCGACCTCGATGTCGCGGTCGTAGCCGGTCGCCTCGACGGCATCGGTCAGCGACGCGAAGTCGATGACGCCGTCGCCCGGGTAGTGGCGGCTGAGCAGCGGGTCCGCTGCGAGCGGCGTCTTCCAGTCGCACACCTGGTATGTCGCGATGCGACCCTCGCGGCCCGCACGCTCGATCGAGGCCAGCACGTCGGGGTCCCACCAGATGTGGAACGTGTCGACGGTGGCGCCGACGACAGCGGGGTCGAAGTCCGCGGCGATGTCGAGCGCCTGCCCGAGCGTCGAGACGACGCAGCGGTCGGAGGCGTACATCGGATGCAGCGGCTCGATGGCGAGCGTGACGCCCGCGGCCGCAGCATCCGGTGCCAGCTCGCCGATGGCGTCGCGCACGCGCTCGCGGGCGCCCACCAGGTCGCGGGAGCCCTCGGGCAGCCCGCCGGCGACGAGCACGAGGATCGCGGTCGAGCCCTCAGCGCCGGCGGCGGCCAGCGTCGCCGCCTCTTCGATCGCGACGCGGTTGTCGTCGATCGACGCGCGACGTGCGGGGCCTTCGGGCATCGTGAAGAAGCCCGAGCGGCAGTGCGTCGTGAAGCGGAGGCCCGAGTCGGTCAGCATCGAGGCCGCGGTGGCAAGACCGACCTCCTGCACGGGCTCTCGCCACAGGCCGATCGCCTGCACGCCTGCCTCGGCGGTGACGCGCAGGGCGGTCGCGAGGTCGGCGTACTTGATGGTGGCCTGGTTGATCGACAGGCGGGGGTCGGGGGCGTTCATGCGCGGCCCTCCTTCGGGCGTGCTCCGAGCGTGGTCGCCGACGCGCCAGCAGGCGACCACACTCGGAAGGCGGTGGCGGTGGCCGCGCTCACGCGATCACCCCGGGGACATCGATGCCGTTGTGGCGCAGCATCCCGTGCCAGCGGATCGCCGCGAGCTCGGGGCGCTCGAGGGCGAGCGACGAGTTCGCGAGCTCGACGATGCGCGACAGGTGCGGAAGGCTCCGCGCCGAGTGCAGCCCGCCGACCATCTGGAACGCCGGCTGGTGGCCGTTCAGCCACGACAGGAACGCGACGCCGGTCTTGTAGTAGAACGTCGGCGCGGCGAACACCTGGCGGCTGAGCTCCTCGGTCGGGCCGAGGATCTCGAGGTACCGGGCGGGATCGCCGGCGTCGAGCGCCTGGATCGCGGCCGATGCGACCGGCGTGATCGCCGCGAACGCGCCGAGGAGGGCGTCGGAGTGCTGACGCGGGCTCTCGGGGTTGCGCTCCGGCTGCGTCGCGTCGGGCACGTCCTGGCCGCCGATGAGGCCGACGTAGTTGAAGTCGTCGCCGGTGAACATGCGCACACCCTCGGGCAGGCGCTCGCGCACCGACACCTCGGAGGCGGCGTCGAGCAGGCTCATCTTCACGCCCGCGACCTTGTCGACGTTCTCGTCGATGATCTCGAGGAGCACCGCCGAGGCCTCGCGCCAGTCCGGCGAACCGAAGTAGCCCTCGAGCGACGGGTCGAACGCGGTGCCGAGCCAGTGGAGCACCACCGGCACGGTCGCGGACTGCAGCACCTCGCGGTAGACGTGGCGGTAGTCGTCGGCCGACTCCGCCACGCGAGCGAGGTGGCGCGACGCCATGAGCACGGGACCGGCGCCCTGCTCCTCGGTGAAGTGGAGCTGCTCCTTGTAGGCGTCGATGACTTCCTGCAGGGAGTTGCGCTCGGCCTCGACGTGGTCGGTGTTCACGCCGACCACGACGGAGCCCCCCTCCTCACGGGCGACCTGCGCGGAGCGTGCGATGAGGTCGCGCGTCGCGGCGGCGTCGAGGCCCATGTTGCGCTGGGCGGTGTCCATGGCGTCGGCGACGCCCAGACCCCACGAGTACACCGCGCGACGGAAGTCCAGCGTCGCGTCCCAGTCGACCTCGGCCGGCTGACCCGGGGTGTTGTCGGCCCAGGTGTTCGGCACGACGTGCGCGGCGGCGTACGCCACGCGGCTCTTCAGCGGGCCCCCGGGCTTGGCGTAGCCCGGGGACTCGTTCAGCTCGACGGCGGAAAAAGCCCCGGCGTCGGAGAGAAGTGTGAGCTTCGGCATCCGTCGTCCGATCAGTCCAGCGACAGTGTGGGCAGCTCGACCTTGCGGCCCTCGCGGCTCGACTGCAGGCCGGCCTCGGCGAGCAGCACGCCGCGCGCGCCCGACAGGAGGTCGAACTCGTACTCGGTGCCCTCGACGTACGAGACGAGGAACTCCTCCCACTGCTGGCGGAAGCCGTTCTGGAAGACGTCGTTCGTGGGAACCTCGGCCCAGTCGGCGTCGTAGTCGTGGCCGTCGGCGAGGTCGGGGTTCCACACCGGCTTCGGCGTGGCGTTGCGGTGCTGGATCTTGGCGCCGAACAGGCCCACGACGGCCGAGCCGTGCGTGCCGTCGACGTGGAACTCGACGAGCTCGTCGCGGTTCACGCGCACGGTCCACGACGAGTTGATCTGCGCGACGATGTCGCCCTCGAGCTCGAAGATGCCATAGGCGGCGTCCTCGGCGGTGGCGGTGTAGTGCTCGCCGTTCTCGTCCCAGCGGTCCACGATGTGAACGGCGGCCTGCGCGTAGACGGTCTTGACCTCGCCGAACAGGTTCTCGAGCACGTAGTTCCAGTGCGGGAACATGTCGACGATGATGCCGCCGCCGTCCTCGGCGCGGTAGTTCCACGACGGACGCTGGGCGGGCTGCCAGTCGCCCTCGAAGACCCAGTAGCCGAACTCGCCGCGCACCGAGAGGATGCGGCCGAAGAAGCCCGAGTCGATGAGGCGCTTGAGCTTCTGCAGGCCCGGGAGGTACAGCTTGTCGTGCACGACGCCGGTCTTGACGCCGGCCTCCTGTGCGAGCTTCGCGAGCTCGAGGGCCTCGTCGACCGTCTCGGCCGTGGGCTTCTCGGTGTAGATCGTCTTGCCGGCGGCGATCGCCTTGCGCAGCGCCGACGCGCGGGCCTTGGTGACGAGGAAGTCGGCGTAGATCTCCCAGCGCGGGTCGGCGAGGGCGGCGTCGAGGTCGGTCGTGTAGTCCTCGATGCCGTGCTTGGCGGCGAGCTCGGCGAGCTTGGCCTCGCTGCGGCCGACGAGGAGCGGCTTCACGGTGACCTTGGTGCCGTCGGGCAGCTCGATGCCGCCCTGCTCGAGGATCGCGAGGATCGAGCGCACCAGGTGCTGGCGGTAGCCCATGCGGCCCGAGACGCCGTTCATGATGATGCCGATCTCACGCACGGCGGGACGGACGGATGCCTCGGCCGAGGCCGGGGCGAGAGTCGTGTCAGTCATGGGGTCCTGCTTTCTGCTCTGAAGGCTGTGGGTACCCGGCCTCACGGTCGGGACCGGAGGCGGGTAAACGCTTTCCAATAGTGTGACACGGGATCGGATGCGGCGCAAGCGCTTTCCCAGCAGCATCCGACCACCGTCTGGTCAGGCGCGCAAGAGCACACACCCGTGGGGATCGAGCGAGACCCGTACGACCGAGCTGCCGGGTGCGACGCTGCGCGCGGCATCGGACTGCTCGTGCACGGCTTCGACCGGGACGGATCCTGCTTCCCACACGTCCACGACGACGGCCGGCGCGGGACCGAGTCCGAGGGAGCGGGTGTCGAACGGCACCTCGCGTGCTTCGTCGGCGGTGTTGAAGACGGCGACCCAGCGCGTGTCGCCGCGCTCGGCGGCCCAGATCACGAGGTCCCGCTCGCGCAGCAGCTCGCGGTTGCCCGTGGAGTCCCGGAGGATCTCGAGCACGCCGTCGTTCTGGAAGAGCGCGATCGTCTCGGGCGCGCTCGTCGGCAGATCGCCGCCGATCATGAGCGGGGAGCGCGCCATGACCCACAGCGTGACGAGGGTCCGGCGCTCGGCGAGCGTGAGTGCGCCCTCGCGCGGCTCGCCACGCTCGGCGCGGATGCCGATGCGGCCGAGCGGCAGCATGTCGGCGTCGGGCCAGCCCTCGGGTCCGGCGAGAGGAGCCCAGCGGGCCAGTCGCGCGAAGTTGGCTTCGACGTCGTCCCATCGGTCCCACAGATCGTCGCAGATGCGCCACATCGTGGCGTGCCCGCGAAGGTGCTCGAGATGGGCGGCCGACAGGTCGCGGCCGGGCGACAGCGACAGGGCGATCTCGCGCGGCGCGGTCTCGATCGCGGTCGAGAGGGCCTCGATCTCGGCGGCCTGGTACGGCCACAGCATGTCGTCGGCCTTGATGAAGTCGACGCCCCACTGCGCGTACTGGTCGGCGATCGAGTGGTAGTAGGCCGCCGCGCCGGGCGTGCCGTGGTCGAGACCGACGTAGTGCGGGTTCCACTCGCAGGCGTTGCGCGAATCCGCGATGCCCGCCGCGGTCGCCTCGACGCCCAGTACCGGCAGGTCGCGATCGACCGCGATCCGCGGGATGCCGCGCATGATGTGGATGCCGAACTTCAGCCCCAGCTCGTGGATGCGATCGGCGAGCGGCCCGAAGCCCGCACCGCCTGCCGCCGAAGGGAAGCGCACCGGGTCCGGCTGGACGCGCCCGAACCCGTCGATCACGAGCGGGGCGGACTCGTTGTAGCCGTGCGACCGGGCGGTGGGGTCCGCCCAGTCGATGTCGACGACGATCGTGTCCCACCCGTGCGGGAGCAGGTGCGCGGCCATGAACTCGGCATTCGCCAGCACCTCTGCCTCGGTCACGGTCGTGCCGTACGAGTCCCAGCTGTTCCAGCCCATCGGCGGGGTGGCGGTCTTGCGCAGCGTCATCGCTGTCTCGTCTTCCTTGTCGTGGCTCTCAGCGGATCTCGCGCCACCGGGCGCGCTGGTCGACGCGGGCGTCGGCGAGCTCGCACAGCCCGTCGGCCGATGCCGCGAGGCGGGCCGCGGCGTCCGCCGGCAGATGCACGCCGGTGTCGCGCCGCAGCGGGAGGACGTGCAGCTCGACGCGGGTGTCGGGGCGGGCGCCGGTGTCGCGGAGGTTCGCGACGAGCTCGGAGCCGTCCCAGAACCGGTCGGTCGCGGTCACGCCGTCGACGCGCAGCTGCGCGACGTCGCCCGCCCATCGCACGCGGAGCACGGCGTCGGCATCGAGTCCCTCGGGGATCTCGAGCCGGTACACCGCCGCGTGGGCGTCGAGCACGGCGTCGTCGGGCGCCGCCTGCCGCCCGTCGCGCGAGCCGTACTCCCCGGAAGGCGAGCTCGCCTCGCGGATGAGGCGGACATCGATGGTCCCCACGCCCCCTCCACGCGCCGCTGGCGCGTCGCGCGGAGCCTCCGGGCGCGTGGGCCCAGCCTCGGCCCCGGCCCCGTCCACGTGCTCCCAGTCCGGCGTGAGCCAGGATCCGTCCACGTACTCCCGCACGTCGGGGGCTTCGCCGCTCGCGCGTACCGAGACGCGGCCTGCCGCGTCCCACGTGAGCTCGTCCGATGACACGAAGAGGCGTCGGCCGCCCGCCGCCGCGTCGACGACCCACACCCGCGGGGCATCCGCGGCGGGGAGCACGAGCACGTCGAGCGCAGCGCCGTCCGCCTCTTCGATCCGCACCGGCGCGGCACCCGGCGTCACGGCGTGGGGGAAGCGGTCGTGCGCGACCTCCACGGGGATGCCGGCGTCCTCGATCAGGACGAGCGTCGGCGGGGAGTCCGGCGACCCCGGCAGCACGGTGACCGCCGACGCCGTGGCCCAGTCGATCGTGACGCCGCCGACCTCGAGTCCGAGCGGCCAGCGCGCGAGGGTGCCGGACGGGATGTCGACCGGCGCGCTCGGCAGCTCGACCGTGCCGTGGCGCGTGCCGACGCTGAGGCGTGCCCCGCGATATGCCGGCAGCGGCACGTGCGGCTGGTGCCGGCCGATGAAGACGAACCCCGAGCCGTCGTCGGCACGCACGGCCCAGCGAAGGGTCTCGGCGTCCTCGACGCCCGACGGTCGCACCTCGGGCAGGTACGACGCCATCGGCGCGAGCCGCTCGCCGAACGCCTCGACGAACGCGTGCTGGAGGCGCAGGGCCGCGTGGCTCGGCGCCGTGCGGCCGGACTCGCCGATGGGCGCGTGGAAGTCGTAGCTCAGCCGCGTCATGTCATTGGGGTAGCCCGTGGCCTGCGTCTCCTCGAGACCCGGCCCGGGGTTCGTGCCCCCGGCGTACATGTAGTAGCCCTGCCAGGCCGAGCCGCTGCCGAGCTTGGCGTGCGCGACCGCGGCGATGTCGAGCGCGTCCAGGCGCGGCCGGCGGTGGTAGGCCGTGGCCATGCCGCCGCCGAGCTCGCACGTCGCGGCGGGGAACCACGGCGACAGCTCGGAGCGGTGGCCGGCCTCCTCGCCGCGCACGTCCGCGCCGATGCCGGGGTCGTCCCAGGTGTCGGAGAAGAAGTAGTGCGCGCGGAACGTCGGGTCCCACGGCTCGCCGGGGTCGACCCAGAAGCCGTCGCCGTAGCCGCCCCACAGCGGGAGCACCTCGGGGTCCGGCAGATCCGCGCCACCCCACGCCGTCGCGGTCCACAGCGGCGCGGACAACCCGGCCTCGCGCGCCAGCCGTTTGAGGGTGGCGAGGTGGCCGGGCTGGTCGTACAGCTCGTTGTCGAGCTGGATCCCGAGCACGGTCTCCGGCGTGCAGCGGCCGTCGAGTGCGGCCGCGAGCCGGCCGAACCACTCCCGGACGAGCTCGAGGTAGGCGGGGTCGTCGGTGCGGTGCTTCACGGGCAGCTCCTGCACCCAGTCGGGGAACCCGCCGTTGCGCATCTCACCGTGCGCCCATGGCCCGATCCGCAGGATGATCTCGAGGCCCTCGGCGCGCACCGCGTCGACGAATGCCGCGACGTCGTAGCGCCCGTCGAAGCGGGTCTCGCCCCGCACCGGCTCGTGGTGCAGCCAGAAGACGTAGGTCGACACGACCGAGATGCCGCCGGCGCGCATCAGCCGCAGGCGCTCGGTCCACCGCTCGCGCGGCACGCGCGTGTAGTGCAGCTCGCCCGACACCGGCAGCCACGGGCGTCCGTCACGCCGCAGCGAGCGGCTGGTGAGAGAGAGTCCCGGTCGGACGTCCTCGGTGTTCGCCATGGCCGGGCGCCGCTCCGCGCGGGGCGATCCGGTCAGGTCGGCGCGCAGCATCCGGGTCTCCGTATCGAGGTTGGAAGCAGTGCTCACGCGAGCCGCACCGCCGTCCACGACACGGCCGGCAGCGCCAGCGACAGCAGTTCGCCGTCGACGGATGCCTCGGCCTCGCGCACGCCGACACGCTCGCGGTCTTCGAGCGTGTTGGCCGCGTACAGGTCGTCCTCGTGCAGGAGGTGCGACTCGACGACCGCGACGTCGCGGCCGAGAGCCCGCACCAGCGGAGCGAGGTCGACGCGCAGGTCCGCGGCATCCGTCGTCGAACGGTTCACGACGAACAGCGACACGCCCTCGTCGTCGATCGTGGCGACGGCGTTCACCGTCTCGACCTCGCCGAGCTTCTCGCTCGTGAACGTGCCCGCCGACACCGGCACGCGCACGGCGCGGCCGTGCGCGAGACGTGACGTGATCGAGAACGGGAAGAACGTGGTCTGCCGCCACGCGGGACCGCCCGGCTCGGTCATGATCGGTGCGATCACGTTGACGAGCTGCGCGAGCGACGCCGAGCGCACGCGGTCGGCGTGCTGCAGCAGCGTGATCATGAGGTCGCCGAACACCACGGCGTCGAGGGCGTGGTACTTGTCTTCGAGCAGTCGCGGCGCGACTGGCCAGGCGCCGCCCTTGAACTCGTGGCCCGACTCGCTGCCGTCGGCGTTGTGGAGGTACCAGACGTTCCACTCGTCGAACGAGATCATGATGCGCTTGTCGCTCTTCTTGGTCGCTGCGACCGTGTCGGCGATCGCCGCGACCGACTCGATGAAGCGCGCCATGTCGACGCCCGACGCGAGGAACTCCTGCGCGTTGCCGTCGTGCTCCTGGTAGTACGAGTGGCACGAGATGAACTCGACGTCGTCGAACGTGTGCTCGAGCACGGTCCGCTCCCACGAGCCGAACGTCGGCATGCCGCGACCCGACGACCCGCAAGCCACGAGCTCGACGCCCGGGTCGATCATCCGCATGGCCTTCGCGGTGCGCGACGCGAGCTTGCCATAGTCCTCCGCGTTGAGGTGCCCGACCTGCCACGGGCCGTCCATCTCGTTGCCGAGGCACCACATCTTCACGCCGAACGGCGTCTCGCGGCCGTTCTCGGCCCGCTGGTCGGTCCAGGCGGTCTGCGTGTCGGCGTTGGCGTACTCGAGCAGGTCGAGCGCCTCCTGCGTCCCGCGGGTGCCGAGGTTGACGGCGAGCATGAGCTCGCTCCCGACGCGGTCGAGCCACGTCTGGAACTCGTGCAGCCCGACCTCGTTGGTCTCGGTCGAGTGCCACGCGAGGTCGAGGCGTCGCGGGCGCTCGGCGACCGGGCCGACGCCGTCCTCCCAGCGGTAGCCCGACACGAAGTTGCCGCCGGGGTAGCGGATGGTCGAGACGCCCAGCTCCTTCACGAGCTCGATGACGTCGGTGCGGAAACCGTCGGCGTCGGCGGACGCGTGCCCCGGCTCGAAGATGCCGTCGTAGATGTGGCGGCCGAGGTGCTCGACGAAGCCGCCGAACAGGCGGCGGTCGATGTCGGCGATCTCGTAGTGCGGGTCGAGCCGCGCGGTGGCGTCGGTCGAAGAGGTCATGGGTGCTCCTTCATCGGATCGGTCGGGTCCGGCGTGCGACAGCGCCGCCGGCGGCGCGGGTCAGCCGAGCGTGGGCTCGTGCCGCAGGATCAGCGAGATGGCCCCCGGCTGCGCGGGCAGCCGGTGCCGCGGCAGAACGCCGGGCCCGCACGTCGCGGTGCCGACGCCCGACTGGGCGAGATCGATCGACACGAACGTGCGTCCTTCGGTGGTCAGCTCCCAGTTGTGCGCGGCGGCGGCGAGGGACTGCCGGCTGTGCCGCGAAACCGTGAGCGCGAACGGGTGGTCGAGGGTCGACACGTGCAGCGTGCCGCCTTCCGTGACGATTCTGGCATCTCGGACCCCGGTTCGGGAACCGCTTTCCTGAGGTTTCACATTGTCGACCGTGAGGTCGTCGGGGCCGAGCTGCCACCAGCCGAACCGGGCGCCCGAGCGGAGGTCGGGATAGCTGTGCATCGGCCCGTAGCCGGCGACGTCCGCGCCGAGGGGCTCGCCCTCGAGCACCAGGTCCAGACCGAGCCGTGCCCACTCGGTCGTCCAGGTCGCGCTGGGCTCGAGCTCGACGTCGAGGCGCACGGCCCCGTCGCCGACCGCGCTCCATCGCAGCGTGGCGTCGATCGCGCTGTCGAGGATGGGCGTGCCGGTCCGGGTGCGCACGACGACCCCCTCCGGGCTGGGGCGCAGGTCGACCAGGCGCGTCACCATGCGGTCGATGCCCGCGGCGCGCCAGCGCCCGGCATAGGGCGGAAGGTCGAGCTCGTCGTTGCCGAGATCGCGGTCGTTGTCGGTCGGTGCTCTCCACAGGCCCACCGTCGGGCCGGCGATCTGAAGGTCGCCCAGGCGCACGAGACCGCCGGTGGCGACGTCGAACCGAGCCGCTCCGACGCGATCCTCGGTCGCCTCGCCGAGGACGCGCGGCGGTACGACCGGGCGGCCGTCGCGCACCTGCTGGCCGCTCGCGAGCACATGGCCGGCCTCGGCCCAGGGCGAGCACGCCGTCGTCACGGCTTCGACGGTGAGAACGTCGGCGACCTCGGCCGAGGCCGGCATCCGTGCCTCGTCGGGCAGCTCGAGGGTGGCCGCTTCGCGGGGGCCGCACAGCGGGGTGGCGAGCGTGCCGGACGCGGTCGTCTGACCATCGACGACGCGCCTCCATCGCAGCTCGACGTGCGCGAGGTCGAGGAAGTCGTACCGGTTGGCGATGCGGACCGTCGCGCGCTCGCCATCGACGTCGACGACGACCGGAGCGATGACGGCCGCGTAGTGGAGCAGGCCGGGGCGCGGGTTGCGGTCGGCGTCCACGAGACCGTCGATCACGAAGTTGCCGTCGTGCACGGCCTCACCGAAGTCGCCGCCGTAGAAGATGCGACTGCGGCCGTCCGGCCCGTCGACCGCGATGCCGTGCTCGATCCACTCCCACACGAACCCGCCGGCATGCCGCGGGTAGGCCTCGAACAGATCCCAGTACTCCTGCAGGCCGCCGGGCCCGGTCCCCATCGCGTGGGCGAACTCGCACTGCAGGAACGGCAGGGTGAGGCGGTGCGCCTGCGCCGGGGTGGCGTCGAAGGGTGCGGGCCGGAGCGTCTCCTCACCGATCTCGCGGACCTCGTCGTGCGGCGCGTACATGCGCGAGTACACGTCGACGTAGCGGCTCTCCCAGTCCCCCTCGTAGTGGATGAGGCGGCTCGGATCGGCGGACCTCGTCCACCGGGCCATCGCCTCGAGGTTCGCGCCCACCTGCGACTCGTTGCCGAGCGACCACATGATGACGCTCGCGTGGTTCTTGTCGCGATGCACCGTGCGCTGCATGCGATCGAGGAAGGCGTCCCGCCACACCGGGTCGGCGCTCGGGTTGCCGCGCCAGCCGACGTGCTCGAAGCCATGGGTCTCGAGATCGCATTCGTCGATGACCCAGAACCCCAGCTCGTCGAAGAGGTCGAGCACGTCGGGGTGCGGGGGATAGTGCGACGTCCGGACCGCATTGATGTGGTGGCGTTTCATCAAGAGCAGCTCGTCGCGGGCCACGGTGGCGTCGAAGACGCGTCCGTGTCGCGGTCGGTGCTCGTGGCGGTTGACGCCACGCAGCATGATCGGCGCGCCGTTCACGAGGAGGCGCGCCTCGCGCACCTCGACCCGGCGGAAGCCGACCTTCAGCGAGACGGTCTCGGTCTCGGTGCGGACCTCGACGTCGTACAGACGCGGTCGCTCCGCGCTCCACGGCTCGACCCCGGCCAACCGATGGGAGCCGCCGGCGGGGACGTCGACACCGAGCTCCTCGATCACGAGGCGGGCGGCGCTGCCTGCATCGACCTCCGCCGCGACGTCGAGGATGCCCTCCGACGTCTGGTCGTCCCAATCTGCACGCACGAACAGGTCGTCGACGCCGCCGCCGGGCCGCGCGAGGAGCGTGACGCTGCGGAAGATCCCCGGCAGCCACCACATGTCCTGGTTCTCGAGGTACGTCGCGTCGCTGAACTGCGCCACCCGCACGGCCAGGCGGTTCACGCCCGCGACGAGGAGGGCTGATACATCGAACTCGTGCGTGAGGCGGCTTCCGCGCGTGGTCCCGACGAGGCTGTCGTTCAGCCAGACCTCCGCGGCCGACTCGATGCCGTCGAAGCGCAGCAGGCGCCGGCCGTGAGCGAGCACGCCCGCCTCTGCGATGAAGTCGAGGCGGTAGTCGCCGATCGGGTTCGCGTCCGGCGGGAACGGCGGATCGACCGGGAACGGCATCTGCACGTTGGAGTAGGCGGGAGAGCCGTGCCCCTGGAGGTTCCAGTGCCCGGGCACGTCAATGGTGCTCCATTCGGACGTGTCGGCGTCGCGCCAGTCGGCGGGCGCGCTGCGCAGTGAGGGGGAGACCCGGAATCGCCAGCTCCCGTCGAGCGACTGCCGCGGCGCGTCCGAACGCAGACGTGCGCGCGGAGCGATGGTGCCGGAACCGGGGCGGGTGGTGGCGATCTCCATGTGTTCCTCGTCGATGAGTGGTGAAGACGGGCAGCGTTCGCTCACACGGAAGACGCTTTCCCACTCGCTGAGGCGAACCTGGGAAGACGCTTGCCCGATGGCGCACTTTGCATTAATGTCCTAACATCGTATCAGCGATCGACTCCGCCCCACGGTTCCGGAGCCGCCCACAGGACGCGAAATCCCGCGCCCGATCGACAACGATGTTGGCCCCTGGTTCCCCGGGGCGAAAGGGAAATCCAATGAAGCATTCAGTCACTGCCCGCATGCGGGTGACTCTCGCCTTCGCCGCCGCGGCCGTCACCGCCATCGCCCTCACCGGGTGCAGCGGCTCGGGCGACGCCGGCCAGTCCGACGAGCCCATCCAGTTCTTCCTCTCGGGCGACGCCAACCAGGGCGGCGGATACGCGCACATGGCCGAGAAGTACGAGGAGGAGACGGGCGTCAAGGTCGAGATCGTCGACATCGCGAACGACGACCTCGCCACCAAGCTCCGCAACGCGGCCCAGGCCAACGACCTCCCCGCGATCGCCCGCGTCGGCGCGGTCGACCCGGTGTGGCGCAGCGAGGCCACCGATCTCTCCGACATCACCGACGGCAGCAAGATCCGCACCGAGCTGTCCGACAAGGACGACGACGGCAACGTCATCTCCCTCCCGTCCGACATCACCGCGGTCGGCATGTTCATCAACAAGACGCTGTTCGACGAGGCGGGTGTCGCGTACCCCACCAGCGAGGACGACATCTGGACGTGGGACGAGTACGTCGCCGCGGTCAAGCAGGTGCAGGCCGCCACGGGCACCAGCTACGGCATGGTGATGGACAAGTCCTCCCACCGCCTCAAGGCGTTCCTCTACGAGTTCGGCTCGGACTACTTCCAGCCCGACAAGTCGGGCGAGTTCAGCACCAACGACCAGACCAAGGTCGCGCTCGAGTACTTCGACTCGCTGAACGACGACTCGTTCATGCCCCGCTCGGTGTGGCTGTCGGACGCCGACGGCAACGCCCTCTTCAAGAGCGGCGACGTGGTCTCGTACCTCTCGGGTTCGTGGCAGATCGCCGACTTCGCCGTGAACATCGCCGACTTCGAGTGGGCCTCGGTGTACATGCCGCAGGACGAGGAGCGCGCGACGAACTACGGCAACGCCGCATCCGTCGTCGTCTTCGACGGGCCGCAGCAGAAGGCCGCGCACGACTTCATCAAGTGGCTGTACGAGCCCGAGAACTACACCGAACTCTCTGAGACCTCGTCGTTCATCCCCGCGATCGACGGGCTCGACATCACCTACGCGTCGCACGCGGACGCGTTCGACATCTACAACCAGGACATCGCGGCGTCGCCGGCGATCGTGGGCGACATCAAGGCGATGGAGCTGCAATACGGCGCGCAGAACGTGACGACTGACGGCGACCCGGTGCGCGACGAGACGGTCAAGTACCTGAACGGCGAGCAGGACGTCGACACCACGATCAAGAACATCAACGCGCTGTTCACGGACCAGCTGGGTCCGCTGGAGTGACCATGTCCACCACCAAGTCCGTCGATGGGCGCAGTGCAGAGACGTCTGCGCTCATCACCGTGGAGCGGCGTGCGAAGCGCGCACGCCGCTCCCGGCGGAGCTCGACGAGGTTCGTCCTGGCGCCGCTGTCGTTCATCGCGGTCGCGGTGGTGCTCTTCGGGCTCTTCTTCCTCTGGCCGGGCGCGCTCGGCCTCTGGTACTCGTTCACCGACTACAGCGGTGTCGGCACCCCCGACTTCATCGGGGCAGAGAACTACATCGACCTCGCCCAGGACCCGGTTTTCTACTCGGTGCTCGGCCGTACCTTCCTCTACACGATCCTGTCGGTGCCGCTCCACTTCGCCGCGGCGCTCGGCATCGCGATGCTGCTGACGAGCTCGCTCGCGAAGGGCAAGGCGACGGCCCGGATCATCTTCTTCCTGCCGTGGCTCATCTCGCCGATCGTCGCCGGTGTCATCTGGAAGTGGCTGTTCGGCGAGAACTTCGGCCTCGTGAACTACCTCATCGAGCTGATGGGCGGCAACGGCCTCCAGTGGGAGACCGACCCCAACCTCGCGCTGGTGCTCATCCTCATCGTGAGCACGTGGGGCGGTACGGCCTTCAACATGCTGCTGTTCATCGCGGCGATCCGGAACATCCCGCAGTCCTACCTCGAGGCCGCCCAGCTGGACGGCGCGAACGGATGGCAGCGGTTCTACCGCATCATCCTGCCGCTGCTGCGCCCGACCTCTTTCATGGTGATCCTCCTCACCACCATCGGCTCGATGAAGGAGTTCGCGATGGTGCAGGCGCTCAACGGCGGTGGACCGGGCACCTCGAACATGTTCATCGTGCAGTACATCTACCGCACCGGCTTCGAGCGTGCCGACGTCGGCTACGCGAGCGCCGCGTCCATGGTCCTCATGGTGATCCTCATCATCATCGCGCTCATCCAGATGCGCTTCGACAAGAGGAACGATCTCGCATGACAACTCTTCGATCCGCGAAGCAATCGCGCTCTCGTTCACCCCGGCCGCTCCGCTCCCTTCCGAGCACGCTGCTGCTGTGGGTCCTCGCCCTCGGCTTCCTGATCCCGGTCGCCTGGTTCATCCTCAGCTCGTTCAAGCCCGGCTCGGAGCTCTTCAGCCTCCCGCTGACGCTCTTCCCGAAGGACTGGACGGTCAGCGGCTATTCGACCGCCTGGAACCGCTTCAACTTCGCGCAGTACTTCCTGAACACGTCGATCGTCGCGATCGTCACGACGGCGCTGACGGTCTTCGTCAGTGCGCTGACCGGCTACGCGTTCGCCAAGTACAAGGCGTGGTGGCTGAAGGCGTTCTTTATCTGCATCCTCGCCACGACGATGCTGCCGACCGAGGTCATCATGCCGAGCTCGTTCGCAGTGGTCCGCGACCTCGGCATGTACAACACCCTCGCGGGCATCATCGTGCCGTCGATCGTCACCGCGACCGGCATCTTCATGTTCCGTCAGTACTTCAAGACAGTCCCCGACGAACTGCTCGAGGCCGCGCGCATCGACGGCGTCTCGGAGTTCGGCGCGTTCTGGCGCATCATGCTCCCGCTCGCGAAGCCCATCGCGGTCGTGCTGGCGATCTTCTCGTTCCAGTGGCGCTGGAACGACTACATCTGGCCGCTCATCGTGCTGCGCGACCCCGACCGGTACACGCTGCAGGTGGCGCTGCGGTCGATCGTCGGCGCCGACAACGTGGACTGGTCGGTGCTGCTCGCGGCCTCCGTGATCTCGCTCGTCCCGATGGTGATCCTGTTCGCCGTCTTCCAGCGCCAGATCATGAACGCCGACATCAACTCGGGGCTGAAGGACTGATCCGTGTCGGACTCCGAATTCCAGACGGCGCTCCAGGCGGCCGTCGCCGACGAGGTGCGCCGCGAGCTGGCGGCGACCCTCGGGCCCCACGAGCGGCACCGGCACCTCATGGATCGCGCGCGGCTGTTCGTCGCCGCCTACCTGTGGCCGCGCTCCGCGGACGCCGGCGACCCGGAGCTGATCGCCGCCGCTCGTGAGAGCGTCCAGGCCCTCCGCGCGCTGCAGGGGCCGAGCGGGCTGTTCGTCGGGGGAGACAACGTCGACTCGCCGCCGGACTCCTCCTTCACGGTCAACGATCTGTGCGACGCGCTCGAGCTCATCGCGCGGGCGCCGGCCGACGAGCAGGCGGCGCTGGCCGACCTCGAGGCCGAGCTGACGGCGATCGCCGACGCGATCGAGCCCGCGCTCGTCGTGGGCGGCGTGCACACGCCCAACCACCGCTGGGAGATCTCGGCGGCGCTCGCCCGTCTGCACCGCCGGCGACCGTCGCAGGCGCTCCGCGATCGCGCAGAGCAGTGGCTCGCGGAGGGGATCGACATCACGCCCGACGGCGTCTACTCCGAGCGCAGCGCCAACTACGCGGCCTACGTGTCGAACCCGTCGCTGACGGTGATCGCCGACGTGTTCGATCGCGCGGACGCGCGGGAGGCCGTCATCCGCAATCTCGAGAGCACGCTGGGGCTCATCCACCCCGACGATTCGGTCGAGACCGTGCACTCGCGACGCCAGGATCAGCTGAACCGGTTCTCCCTCGCGCCGTACCTCGTGGCCTACCGCCGCGCCGCGATCGAGCTCGGCCGTGGCGACTTCGCCTGGGCCGCCGGGCGTGCGCTGGCGGGCGGCATCCCTCATCCCTCCGCGGTGCTGACCGAGCTGCTGCTCGCGCCCCGCATCGGGGAGGAGCTTCCGGATGCTGCGGCCGCGGCGCCGCAGCGCGCATGGGAGCAGTCCGGGCTCGTGGTCGACGCCACGGCCCGCCGGCGGCTCGTCGTCTTCGGCGGCAGCGACTACCCGCGGTTCCGCCGCGTGCGCTCGGGGCTGTCGGCGAACCCGACCTTCCTCCGGATGTTCGCGGGCGACGTCGTGCTCGACTCGGTGCGGCTGTCGCGCGACTTCTTCGGTCTCGGTCCGTTCCGCGCGGACCGGTTCACGGCGCGATCCGGCGAGGGCGACCATGGCTACGAGCTCTCAGAGACGGTCTCGGCCCACTACTACCAGCCGCTCGTTGCCGACCGTCGGTCGCCGTCGGGGGAGTACGCGCTCACGGACGACGGCCGGTTCTACGGCTCGATGTCGTTCGGCGACCGCGCCACCGACGACGTGACCCTGCGCACCGTCGTCGACGTCGAGCCCACGGCCGATGGCGCCGTCCTGTCGATCGCGATCGACGGTCCTGACAGCCCGTGGGCGCTCGAGCTCGCGTTCCGCGAGGGGGGAGCGTTCGAGGGAGTGACCGAGCGCGAGGACGGCACCGCGATGCTGCACTCCGGCACCGGCCGCTACCGTGTGGGCTCCACCGCGATCGCGTTCGATGCCGCCGGCGACTACCGCGCCGACGGCGCCGGGCGGTACCACCCGGGCGAGGACTACGCGTTCCTCGGGGCCAGCGACGCCGCCGCCGGGCGCCGCGTCTACCTGACGGGGCGCGCCCCGGGCCGGCTCGTCCTCACCCTGCACGCGGAAGGGGCCGGCGAATGAGCGCCGTCATCGACGCCATCGGGTTCGACACGCTGCGGGCGCTCCGCGCCGAGCGACCCGACGCCGTGCAGGAGGCGCTGTCGAACCGTGTCCGGCGTGATGTCGTCCGCGGCGACGGCCGGCTGTTCATCGTCGCGGCCGACCACCCCGCGCGCGGTGCGCTGGCGGTGGGCGACCGTGGCGACGCCATGGCGAGCCGGTACCTGCTGCTGGAGCGGCTGGCCGTGGCACTCAGCCACCCGGGCGTCGACGGCGTCCTCGGGACGCCCGACATCATCGACGACCTCGCGATGCTCGGTCTGCTCGACGACAAGGTCGTCGTGGGTTCGATGAACCGCGGCGGGCTGCGCGGCTCGGCGTTCGAGATGGACGACCGCTTCACCGGCTACGACGTGCCGTCGATGGTGCGCTCCGGGATCGACTTCGCGAAGGTGCTGCTGCGGGTGAACCTCGCCGACACCGGCACCGCGTCCACGCTCGAGGCGACCGCCCACGCGGTGACCGCTGCGGCCGAGGCGCGGATGCCGATCATGGTCGAGCCGTTCATGAGTCGCTGGGCCGACGGCCGCATCGTCAACGACCTCACCCCCGATGCCGTGGTGCTGTCGCTCGCGATCGCCGCGGGGCTCGGGGTCAGCAGTGCGTACACGTGGATGAAGCTGCCCGTCGTGCCCGACATGGCACGGGTCATGGAGGCGACGACCCTCCCCACGCTCCTGCTCGGCGGCGACTCGGGTGCCGACCCCGACGAGACCTTCTCGTCGTGGGAGGATGCTCTCGCCCTTCCGGGCGTGCGCGGCCTGACCGCCGGACGAGCGCTGCTGTACCCGCCGGACGGTGATGTCGCCGGCGCCGTGGACGCGGCGGCCCGCCTCGTCCACACCGATCTCTGACCCGATGGGGGACTGCGTGAGCACTGCCGGAGCGATCCGATGAAGGCCACCGTCGCGGGAGCGCCCGTGAGCTTCGGGGTGTTCGAGATGACGCCTGAGGGTGCGGCCACGGTCGCGGCCGACGACCTGCTCGAGGTGCTGGCCGACGCGGGGTACGGCGGGGTCGATCTCGGCCCCGTCGGCTTCCTCGGCCGCGATGCCGACCTCCGCGCGCGGCTGGCCCGCTTCGGGCTCGAGCTCGCCGGCGGCTGGGTGCAGCTGCCCTTCTCGGACGACGAGGCGTTCGAGGCATCCCTGCCGTCGCTGCACGACGCACTGCGGGTCTTCTCCGACGCGGCGGAGGCAGGGCCCGGCCGCCTGCCACTGCCGACGCTGGCTGACGACGGCTCCCTGGCGCGGCGCGCCCGTCCCGGCCGCGGCCAGGACGTCGACCCGCTCACCGCCCCGGCCCGGGAGCGCCTCTTCGCGAACACCCAGCGCGCGGCCGACCTCGTCCGCGCCGCCGGCTTCGAGCCGACCTTCCACCACCACGCCGGCACGTTCGTCGAGTCGCCCGACGAGATCGACCGGTTCCTCGCGCACGTCGACGTCGACCTCACGCTCGACACCGGGCACCTGCTCATCGCCGACGGCGACCCGCTCGACGCGGTCCTCCGCTGGGGCGACCGCATCAACCACCTGCACCTGAAGGACGTCGACCTCGCCGAGCTGCGGCGGGTGCTGGCGGCGGGCGGCGGGATGACCGAGGTGTGGTCGTCGGGCTCGTTCGTGGCCTTCGGACGCGGCGACCTCGACCTGGCCGGGGTGATGGATGCCGTCGAGGCGCGCGGCTTCGACGGGTGGGTGGTCGTCGAGCAGGACGTCCTGAACGCGCCCGACGTGGCGATCGACGCGTTCCGCGCCGCGCGCGGCGACGACCAGCGCGTCAACCGCGCGGCCCTCCGCCCCTGGGCCTGACCGGCTCTGCACCGAACCCCTGACGAGAAGGACACCCGCAGTGACACACGCCCCGCTCCGCTTCGGTCTGATCGGCACCGGCCGCATCGGCCAGGTGCATGCCGCCAACATCGCCGCGAACCGCGACACGACGCTGTCGTGGGTCGCGGATCCGTTCGTCGAGGGCGCGCGTTCCGTGGCCGAGAGCTTCGGCGGCCGGGTCACGGCGGACACCGACGAGCTGTTCGCCGCCGACGACGTGGACGCCGTGCTCATCGCCTCGCCGACGCCGACGCACGTCGCCCTCATCGAGCAGGCCGTGGACCGCGGCATCCCGGTGCTCTGCGAGAAGCCCATCGACCTCGACATCACCCGGGTGGAGGCCCTGCGCCCGAAGGTCACCGCTGCCGGCATCCCCGTGGCGCTCGGCTTCAACCGCCGCTTCGACCCTGCCTTCGCCGAGGCGCGGGCACGGGTCGCGGCGGGCGAGATCGGGGCGCTGGAGCAGCTGACGATCATCAGCCGCGACCCGGCCGCCCCGCCCGCCGCCTACGTCGCGGTCTCGGGCGGGATCTTCCGCGACATGACCATCCACGACTTCGACATGGCGCGCTTCTTCCTGCCCGACATCGTCGAGGTCAGCGCGGTCGGGTCCACCACGTTCGATCCGGGCGCGCGCGAGCACGGCGACTTCGACACCGCCGTCGTGACCCTCCGCGCCGCATCGGGGGCGGTCGTCACGATCATCAACTCGCGGCACAGCGCGGTCGGCTACGACCAGCGCCTCGAGGCGTTCGGCGCGCTCGGCACGGTCCAGGTCGCGAACCGTTCGACGAGCCTGGTGAGCCTCTCCACCGCCGAGCGGGTCGAGGCCACCGCGCCGTACGAGGACTTCTTCCTGCAGCGCTACGCGGAGGCCTATGCGGCCGAGCTGCGCTCGTTCGTCGAGCTCGTCCGCGAGGGCGCGTCGGCGAGTCCCACGTTCGACGACGGCCGGGCGGCCCTTCTCCTCGCCGACGCCGCGCAGCGCTCCGCGACCGAGCGCGTCGCCGTCGCGGTCAGCCTCGACTGACCCGTCACCCGCGCGTCCGGCGTCACTCGACGGATGCCGCGGCCGCCGTGTGCACGACCGCGACGCCGGCGGGTTCCAGCGAGAGGGTGTCGCCGACGTCGAGGGCGCGCTCCGTCAGCAGATCGGTCCCGGCGCGGTCCAGAGTGACGGTGCGGACGGCATCGGAATGGTTCAGCACGAAGAGGAAGTCGCCGCTGTCGTTGCGTCGTTCGGTGATCTCGACACCGGGTGCGGACGTGCGCGGAGCGATGCCGGCGCGGCGGAGCGCAGCATCCGTCACCGCCCGCTGCGCGTCCGGCGCGAGCCGGGTGCCGACGTAGAAGACCGCACCCGCGCCGCTGTCGTGAAGCGTGATCGCCGGCTCGCCGGCGAGGTACCCGTCGCGGTAGACGGCCAGCGCCCGCGCGCCCTCGAGCACGATGTCGTCCTGCCAGAAGCCGGCGTCGGCGGCGAAGTCGGCGTCGAGCTCGCCGTCGGCGACACCGTCGACGTGCACGGTCGCGTCGTCGGCGAGAGGCGAGAACTCGCGGACGTGCGCGCCGATGAGCTCGCGCAGGCCGCCCGGGTAGCCGTTCTCGATGACCCGGTCGGATTCGTCGACGATGCCGGAGAAGAACGACACCAGGACGGTGCCGCCGGTCTCGACGAACCGGGTGAGCGACGCGCGCTGGATCTCCGTGATGAGGTACTGATTGGGCACCACCACCAGCGCGTACGTCGAAAGGTCGTCCGCCAGATCGACGACGTCGACGGCGACGTTCGCGTGCCACAGCGGGCGGTAGTGGTCGACCGCCGCCCGGGCGTAGGAGAAGGCGTTCGAGGGATGCGCGGCGCCCTCGACGGCCCACCAGTTGGGCCAGTCGAACGCCACCGCGACCCGCGCGTCGGTGCGTGCGCCGGTGACCGCCGCCACACGCGGCAGTTCCACGCCGAGATCGCGGACCGCCTGCCACGATCGCGTGGCGGTTCCGCCGTGCGGCAGCATCGCCGAGTGGAACTTCTCGTTGCCCTGCCGTGACGCCCGCCACTGGAAGAACATCACCGCGTCCGCGCCCCGGGCGACCGCCTGGTAGGAGCCCAGCCGCATCCGCCCGGGCTGCTTCACGAGGTTCGTGCGCCACTGGCTCACCGCGTTCGCGGCCTGCTCCAGGAGGAACCAGGGGCGGCCGCCGCGCAGCGACCGCATCAGGTCGTACTGGAAGGCGGACTTCATCAGACTCTCGGGATCAGCCGGGTCGGGGTACGCGTCGAGCGACACGACGTCCTCTTCGGCGGCCCATGCCCGGTAGTCGTTCGGATCGACGTACTGCATGAAGTTGGTCGTCACCGGGATGCCGGGCGTGAGCTCGCGCATGACGTCGCGCTCCGCCGTCATGAGCTCCAGCTGCCGATCCGACGAGAACCGTGCGAAGTCGAGTTCGCGGCTCGTCGTGACCTTCCCTTCGACAGGGCCGGGAACGTGCACCTGTTCCCACGCGCTGTAGCGCTGGCTCCAGAACGTTGTGCCCCACGCGTCGTTGAGCGCGTCGAGCGACCCGTACCGATTCTGCAGCCAGCCGCGGAACCGCTCGTCGCAGAGGTCGCAATAGCACTTCGCGTAGTACTCGTTGCCGAGGTGCCACATTGCGAGCGCCGGGTGCGAGCCGTAGCGCTCGGCGAGCAGTCGCGCGATGCGCAGACTGTGCGCCCGGTAGACCGGCGACGACGAGCAGTAGTGCGCGCGGCTGCCGACGCCGACGAGCGCGCCGTCGAATCGGCGCAGTCGCACCTCGGGGTGATCCTCGACGAGCCACGGAGGCGGCGACGCGTTGGGGGTGGCGAGGTTCACCGCGATGCCGTGCGCCCACAGCACCTCGACCACCTCGTCGAGCCACGCGAAGGTGAAGACTCCGTCGGCCGGTTCCAGCGCCGACCACGAGAACACGCCGACGCTCACGATATTCACCCCGGCCTCCCGCATGAGGCGTGCGTCTTCGTGCCAGACATCGCGCGGCCACTGCTCGGGGTTGTAGTCCCCGCCGTACGCGATGCCGCCGAGGCGGGTGCGCAGCTGCGACAGGCGTTCGTCGGATGCGTCGGACACGGGGACTCCTCTGGGGGTGAAAACACGGATGCCGCGGCACGAGGCCGTGCCGCGGCATCCGTCTCTGCGAATCGATCCGGCGTCAGCCGAGGATGGCGTCCGCCTCGGCGAAGAACTGCGTCACGGCGTCGTCGACCGACAGCACACCGAGGCCGATCGACTTGCCCGCGTCCCAGAAGGCCTGCTCGAGCGAGCCGTAGCCGACGACGGGGACCGGCGGGGCGTCGCCGATGCGGTCGGAGGCCGACTCGATGTAGTCGGCGACCTGCTTGTCGGCGCCCTCCAGCGTCGTGCCCTCGAGCTTCGACGACGATGCCGGGAAGCCGAGCGTCGTGCCGAAGATCTCGCCGGCCTCGGGGCTGTTCACCACGAAGTCGAGGAAGAGGGCCGCGGCCTCGGGGTGCTCTGTGTTCGCGGCGATCGCGACCTGGAGACCGGCCTGACGGTACAGATCCTTCGAGCCCTCCTTGGCGGTGGGCGGTGCGACGAGCGAGATCGAGGACGCGCCCGAGTCGGCGAGGTAGCCGCCGAGGAAGTTGCTCCAGCTCATCTCGCTCGCCGTGATGGCGGCGCCGAAGCCGGACTTCGGCGAGAGCTCCTCGAGCTTCTGCTGCGGCACGGTGACACCGTCGCGGATCTCGGCGCCGGACTCCCAGAAGTCCCGCAGGTCGTCCTCGGTGAAGCCGAGCTCGCCGTCGTCGGTGTAGAGGTTCCCGCCGTTCGCGCGCAGCTGCAGCTCGAAGACCTGGATGCGCTGCGTGTAGTCGGTGCCGCCGTACACGGCGCCGCCGGTGGCGTCGGTGACCGAGGCCATCCACTCGTCGAAGTCGGCGAAGCTCGTGCCGCCCTCGGGCGTCTCGACCCCGGCCTGCGCGACGAGGTCGTCGTTGACGAAGTTCGCCCACAGGCTGTAGCCGGTCGGGAGCGAGTACTGCACGCCGTCCAGGGCGCCCGTGCCGAGCAGCGACTCCTCGAACGTCGTGGTGTCGATGTAGTCCGAGACGTCGGCGAGGTCGAGCAGGTTGCCGGACTCCGCGTACTGGCGCAGGTAGCTGTCGGAGAACTGGAAGACGTCCGGGAGGCCGCCGCCGGCAGCCTCGGTCTGGCGCTTCTCCCAGAAGCTCGGGAAGTCCGTGAACGACGTGTTGATCGTGATGTTCGGGTACTCCTCGTTGAACGCCGCGATCAGATCGTTGTAGCGGGTCGCACGGTCGTCATTGCCCCAGAACGCGAAGTCGAGGGTGACCTTCTCGTCGGGATCGAACGCGGCGGCGTCGTCCGAGGCGCCGCCGGAGCAGCCCGAGAGGACGAGCGCGGCGCCCGCGGTCAGGGCGGCGGCCGCGAGCAGGGTACGAGGTGCAGGCATGGAGGTGCTCCAGTCTTCTGTTCGGATGGGGGTCAGGAGTGGGCTACGGCGGCGCGTGCGGAGACCGCGGCGGTGCCCGTGGCGCTGACAGGAGCCGACACGAAGGCGACCCCCTGTCCGTCGAGCACGACGCGCTCGACGGCGACCCCGGTCTCGGCATCCGTGCCGTCGATCGTGATCTCGACCCGCGCGTCGCCCTGGTTGATGAGGGTGACCAGGTCGCCCCGGCGAGCCGCCTCGACGCCTGCGGGCAGGTCCGCCACGACGGGTCGGACACCGGATGCCTCGACCACGGCCGCGACGATCGCGTCGAGTGCGTCGGCGCTGGGCTGGGTCGCGGTGTACCAGGCCTCGCCCGAGCCGAAGCGGTGGCGCGTGAGCGCCGGCGAGCCGGACTGCAGGCCCGAGGAGAACGTCGCGACCGCCGTCGCGCCGGTCGCGTGGATCGCCTCGGCGACCAGGCGACCGGACCGCTCCACCCCGTCCAGGTCGAACGTGACCGCACCGCGGCCGGCGGCGTCGCGCGCGGCCTGGACGGCGTCGCTGCTCAGGGCTCCGACGCCCGAGCCTCCGGAGGACTGGCCCGCGAGGACGCCGAAGTCCTCGAAGCGCAGCCCCAGCACCGGGCCGAGCTGCGTCAGGAAGCCGCCGTCGCGGAAGTGGTCGTGCGCGTCGACGATGTCGGTGAACGGCCCGGTGAGGAGTGTTCCGCCGTCGTCGACGAACCGGGCGAGCGCCGAGGCGCCCTCGTCGCGCAGCAGATACAGCGCCGGGGCGACCGCGAGGGCGTAGCCGTGGTCGACCTCCTCGGGAGCGACGATGTCGACCTGGATGTTCCGCGCGTGGAACGCGCCGTACCACTCGAGCACGAGCGCGAGGTAGTCGATCTCGGTGGGGTGGTCGCGCTCTTCGACCGCCCACCAGTTCTCCCAGTCGAACACCAGGGCGACCTGTGCGTCGCGGCCCGGTGCCGGGAGCGCCGGGAGCGCGGCGAGGCGCGCGCCGAGCTCGGTCACCGCGTCCCAGGTGCGGGTCTCGGTGCCGGCGTGCGGGAGCATCGCCGAGTGGAACTTCTCGCTGCCGGCGCGGGACTGCCGCCACTGGAAGAACATGATGCCGTCGGCGCCGCGGGCGATGGACTGCGCGGACTCGGCGGCCAGGGCGCCCGGCCGCTTGCCGGGGTTCGCGGGCCGCCAGTTGACGGCATCCGTCGCCTGCTCCCACAGCAGCCACGGCACGCCGGGCTTGAGTGAGCGGACGAGGTCGCGCTGGAAGGCGGCGTCGCGCACGCGGTTCGGGTTGGCGGGGTCGGGATAGCAGTCGTCGGCGATGACGTCCATGTGCGGCGCCCACTTGCGGTAGTCCGCGGGCTTGAACGGGCCCATGAAGTTCGTCGTGATCGGCTGCGTCGCGCCGGCGCCCTGCAGGATCTCGCGCTCCATGAGGTAGCACTCGAGCAGCATGTCGCTGGTGAACCGTCGCCAGTCGAGCATCGAGGACGGGTTGTGGCTGTAGGGGGCGAGGCGCGGCGGGAAGATCTCGTCGAACGAGCCGTAGCGCTGCGACCAGAAGCTCGTGCCCCACGCGTCGTTGAGCGCGTCGACGGTGGCGTAGCGCTTGTGGAGCCAGTCCCGGTACGCGTCGCGCGCAGCATCCGAGAAGTCCATCCAGAGGTGGCAGCCGAACTCGTTGCCGACGTGCCACATCACCACGGCGGGGTGATCCACGTAGCGCTCGGCCAGCCGGCGCACCAGCTCGCCGGCCAGGCGCCGGTAGGTCGGCGACGACGGGGCGAAGTGCTGACGGCTGCCCGGCCAGTACGACGCACCCGACTCGTTCGCCGGAAGCGTCTCGGGGTAGTTCTTGCTCACCCACGGCGGGGGAGAGGCGCTCGCGGTCGCGAGGTTCACCGCGATGCCGCCGGCGTGGAGCTTCTCGATGACGGTGTCGAGCCACGCGAAGTCCCACACGCCCTCGGCGGGCTGGATGCGCGACCACGCGAAGATGCCGAGGCTCACGATGTTGACGCGGGCCTCCTGCATGAGGCGGACGTCCTCGTCCCACACCTCCTCGGGCCACTGGTCGGGGTTGTAGTCGGCGCCGTACAGCACGTCGAGCAGCTCCTTCTGGCTGGTCTTGCGTTCGAGAGAGGGGGGGGTCAGCGGCGGCCGCGGCGCGCCGGGAGGGCGACGACGGCGAAGGTGGCGCAGCCGAGCCCGGCGATGATGAGCGGCGCGAGCATCCAGGTCATCACGCCGACCAGCACGGCGGCGGCCGCGAGGTACAGGGCGGCGATCGGGTCGGCCACGAGGGACGACGGGATGCTGCGCACCGCCGCCCGCCAGCCGCGCTCGGGCGTCCACGCGCCCGCGGCGACGAGCAGCGCCACGGCGCCGACGACGAGGCCGGCCCAGCCGACGATCGAGATGAGGCCGCCGCCGGGGAGCGCGCCGCTGTTCGCGAGGTAGATGTCGAGCGTGAGCACGAACGTGACCAGCACCGCGGCGACGCCGACGATCAGGCCGCCGGGCAGCGCCCGGCGCCAGTCCTGCCAGAACGTGCGCACGTGCGACTGCTCCGCGTTCACGTAGCGACGCAGATGACGGATGCCGGCGGCCAGCGCCGCGGGCAGCGTCACGACGAGGATCCCGGCCGCGGTGACCAGCAGCCCGGTGAGCAGCACCTCGCCGAACAGGGCGAAGGCTCCCTTGGCACCCGGGTAGCGGGCCGGAGCCCGCTCCTCGAGCGTGGGCCCTGCTCCGGACGCGTCGGCGCGACGCGCGGCGCGGAGTTCTCGGCGGTCCATGGTGGGGTCCTATCCCTTGAGTCCCTGCGTGGCGACGCCGTCGACGAGGAAGCGCTGGAACACGAGGAAGAAGAGCAGGACGGGGATGAGCGCGATGAACGACGCGGTGACGGTGGCGCCGTAGTCGCTGACGCTGGTCTGGTCGTTGTAGAGGCGCAGCGCGATGGGCAGCGGGTAGTTCTCGGGGCTGGTCAGGTACAGGAGGGGTCCGAGGAAGTCGTTCCACGCCCAGATGAACGCGAAGATCGAGCAGGTGATCAGGGCGGGCTTGATCAGCGGCAGGATGATCGACCAGAAGATGCGCATGTGTCCGGCGCCGTCGATGCGGGCGGCCTCGTCCATGTCGCGGGGCATCTGCCGGATGAACTGCACCAGCAGGAACACGAAGAACGCTTCGGTGGCGAGGAACTTCGGCAGCAGCAGCGGCCAGAACGTGTCGATCATGTCGAGGCGCTGGAAGATGATGTACTGCGGGATGATCACGACGTGGAACGGCAGCAGCAGCGTGCCGATCATCGCGGCGAACAGGATGCCGAGGCCCTTGAACTGGATGCGGGCGAACGCGTAGGCGGCCAGCGACGACGACAGCAGCACACCGATCACGGAGCCCGCGGCGATGATGAAGCTGTTCAGGAAGAACCGCCACATCGGCACGCCCGCGATGCCCTCCATCACCTTCGCGTAGTTGGCGATGGTGGGGTTTTCGGGGAGCAGGCCCATGTTGGAGCCGAACTCGCTGTTGGGCTTGAAGGTCGAGAACAGCAGCCAGACCAGCGGGTAGAGCACGATCGCGGTGACGGCGATGAGCACGACGAACCAGATCACGGTCTGCCAGGTGCCGCGCTTGACCTTGCGGCGGGGCTGCTGCGGGGTGGCGTCGACCTGGTTCTCGAGGGTGGCGATGGCGGGTTCGCCGAAGCTTGTGGTGCTCATCGGTTGTCTCCGGCGTAGTGGACCCAGCTGCGCTGGGTGCGGAAAAGGATGAAGGCGATGACGGCGACGACGATCAGCAGCACCCACGCGATGGCGGCGGCGTAGCCCATCTGGCCGTCCGAGAAGCCGCGCTTGTAGAGGTAGAGGGTGATGAAGTTGGTCATGCCGGCGGGGCCGCCGGTGCCGTTGGAGATGATGTAGGCGGAGCTGAAGACCTGGAACGCGCCGATCAGGCCGAGCAGCAGGTTGAAGAAGATCACCGGCGAGAGCATCGGCAGCGTGACCGCGCGGAAACGGTGCCAGGGTCCGGCGCCGTCCATCTCGGCGGCCTCGTAGAGCTCCTTGGGGATCTGCTTGAGGCCGGCGAGGAAGATGACCATGGTGGCGCCGAACATCCAGATCGCGAGGAGGATCATGGCGGGCAGCACGAGGGCGGGGTTGCCGATCCAGCCGCCGAGGTCGATGCCGATGGCGGAGAGGGCATTGTCGACCGGGCCATCGGAGGCGAACATGGCCCGCCACACGATCGCGACCGACACGGAGCCGCCGATGAGCGAGGGGGCGTAGAACGCGGAGCGGAAGAAGCCGGCGCCCTTGTCGCGGTAGTTCAGGAGCATCGCCACGCCCAGCGCGGCTGCCAGGGTGATCGGGGTGCCGACCAGGACGTAGATCATGGTGATCTGCGCGGACTGCATGAACGCCGGGTCGTTCGTGAACATCCGGACGTAGTTGTCGAAGCCGATCCACTTCGGCGGCGCGAAGATGTTGTACTTCGTGAACGACAGGTACAGCGAGTACGCCATCGGGATCAGCGTGAGGCCGAAGAACCCGACCAGCCACGGGATCAGGAACCCGTACCCCGCCAGCGTCTCCTTCACGACCCGGCCGCGCTGACCCGGCCGATTCACATGCTCAGGGCTGCTCCGGCGGAACAGGGACCGGCGTGAGGACTTCTCACCGGTCACGATGACTCTGGTCGCTGTGGTGCTCACGAGACTCTCCGATACGGGTTGTGGAGTAGTGGTTTTCCGGGCCCGGGCGCATCGTACGCCCGGACCCGGAAGCTGTCACTGGTTGAGGACGACGTCCATCTCGGCGAAGAACTGCGAGACCGCGTCATCGACCGTGACGGTGCCGAAGTTGAGCTCGGTACCCAGCTGGCGGAACTTCTCCTCGAGCGTGCCGTAGCCCACGATCGGAACCGGCGGGGCGTCGCCGAGACGGTCGGCGATCGACGCCTCGTAGTCCTTGACCTGCTGGCTCAGCGGGTCGAGCTCGGCCGCCTCGAGGGCGGTCTCCGAGGCCGGCAGGCCACGGTTGGTGCCGAAGATCTCACCCGACTGGGGCGAGTTCACGAGGAAGTTGACGAGCGTCGCGGCCGCCTCGGGGTGCTCGGTGTTGGCCGAGATGGTGTGGAGCATGGACGGCTTCAGGTACAGGTCCTTCGCGCCTTCCTTGGTCACCGGGGGAGCGATGAGGCCGAGCTCGGTGTAGCCCTCGCCGAGACCGGCGAGGTAGCCCGCGCCGAAGTTGTCCCAGGTCAGCTCGCTCGCCGTCAGCGCGCTGTCGAAGGCGCCCTTCGGGGCGACCTCTTCCACACGCTGCTGCGGGATGCCGATGCCGTCCTCGCGGATCGGTGCGCCGGACTCCCAGAACTCGGTGAGGCGCTTCTCGTCGAAGCCGGGCGTGCCGTCCTCGTTGAAGAGGTTCTTGCCCTCCGAGCGCAGCTGCAGTTCGAAGTTCTGGATGCGGCCGGTGTAGTCGCCGCCGCCCCAGAACTCGCCGCCGGCGCCGTCGGTGACCTCGCCCATCCAGTCGGTGTAGTCGTCCCAGCTGCCGCCTTCGAACTCCTCGACGCCGGCCTTCTCGAGCAGGACCGGGTTGGTGAACAGGCCCCACGCGTTGGTGGAGGTCGTGATGCCGTAGGTGGTGTCGTCGACGACGCCGATGTTGAGGATGTTCTCGGGCAGCGGGTCGGTCTCGATGATGTTGCCGAGGTACGGGTCGAGGTCGAGCAGCAGGCCGTTCTCGGAGTACTGACGCAGGTACGAGTAGTCGAACTGCATGACGTCGGGGAGGTTTCCGCCGGCGGCCTCGGTCTGACGCTTCTCCCAGAACTCGGGGAAGGTGAGGAACGTGGAGTTCACCGTGATGTTCGGGTACTCCTCGTTGAACGCTGCGATGGCCTCGTTGTAGAGCCCGGCGCGGACGTCGTTGCCCCAGAACGCCAGGTCGAGGGTGACCTTCTCGTTCGGGTCGAATGTGGGTGCGGCGTCGGGGGTCTCGTCGCTGCCGCCGGCGCAGCCGGCCAGCACGAGGGCGGCGCCGGCCGCGATGGCGGCGACGGCGAGTGCCCGCTTCTTGCTGAACATCCTTGTCCTCCTTGTGAACGTCTGCGTTCGCGGTTCCGCGTGAGACGTTCGTCGTCTGTGTGTGCGGTGTGGGGCGCTCTGTGGTGCAGATCCTGCGATGCTGGAAAGCGCTTGCCCGCTACGGTACTCGGTCTAAAAACGTTTCGCAAGGCGTTCGGATGAGATTTTTAAACGATTCAGTAACGGGCCGCGGGATTCCGGGCACGCCGACTGTGCACGGTCCCAGCCGCCACGCGCCGCCGCCGCTCAGTTCCCACAGGTCAACCGGCCTTCTGCAGGAGAGATCCGCTCTCCCGCATCCAGCGGAACCCCGGTTGACCTGTTGAAGGAGGGTGAGCAGAAGGGCGGGGGAGGGATGCCTCGGGTCAGCGCTCGGCGACGAGCTCGCCGTCGACCACGCGCACGCGCGCGACGTGGACGGCGCTGCGGCGATGGCTGCGCTCGTCGGTGTCGGCCAGCTCGCTGCCGTCCCACCAGGGGTGGGTGAAGAAGTACAGCCGCGCCTCGTCGCCGAGGAGCACCACCGAGCCGTGTCGCCCGATCTGGATGCCGTCTCGCGGAGCGCCGCTCTCGCCCAGGATGACGGCATCCGTCCCGCCCTGCCGCTCCCACGCGACGGCGTCGGCGCTCTGATGCACCGCCATGCCGCGCCACTCGTCGGTGAGGAGGAACCACGTGCCGTCGAGCGCGAAGACGAACGGGCCCTCATGCGGGCGCCCGCCGACGGCGGTGCCGTCGAGCCGCCACGAGTCGAGGTCGTCCGACACCGCGACCGCGGTCGTCGAGTCGGCCGCCTCGTCCTTGTACCAGAGGCGCCACAGGCCGTCGGGGCACCGGGCGACGGCGGCGTCGATCACACGGTCGCTCGCGAGCGGGATGACCCCCCGGCGGATCCAGGTGCGCAGGTCGTCCGAGAGGTACTCGACGATCCGGCGCGCGTGCCCCTCCCACTGGGTCGGCACGCCGTCGATCTCCGTGAGGTACATGCGCCAGCGCGTGCCGTCGTGGATGATCTCGGGCGCCCAGTGCGTCTCGCCGACCGCTGCAGGCGGCGGCCCGTCGGCCAGGCGCAGGCCCGCGGCATCCGGTTCCAGCGTTCCGGCGTAGCTCCAGCGCAGGCCGTCCTCGCTGCGGGCGACGCCGATGCGCGAGCCGTGCACCCACGCGACGCCATCGCCGGGATGCGGGTGCGTGGCGCGGCGCTGGGTGTAGAACATCCACCAGCCGTCGGCGTCCCTCACCACGGTGGGGTCGGTCGCGCCGTCGTAGACGGGATCGCGGTAGATCTCGCGGGGCGCTGCGGCGTCCGGCTCGAGTGTGGCGTCGATCGTCATCGGGCCGGTCGCAGGTCGATGACGGTGCTCGCGAAACTCTTGCGGTGCGTCGGGTGCGCGGCGAGGTCGGCGGGGGTCACCACGGCGCCGTCGGCGTCGGCCGACGCGTAGATCGCGGCGACGAGCTCGATCGAACGCGCGGGCGCCTCGGCCGTCGGCGGCAGGGGTGCGCCCGAGCGGAGGGCGTCGAACACGTCGCGCAGCAGATACACGTGGTCGCTGCGCTCTTCGGGCCCGCTGATCTCCCAGGTCGCGGCCTCGGCGGCGTCGACGTGGGGAGCCGGCGTGATGCGCCAGTTCTCGTGGCCGTGGCCGTACAGGTGGTCGACGGTGATCGTCGCCTTCTCGGTGTCGATGCGGATCGTGCTCGTCTCGCGGGGCGACAGCGTGCTCGAGACGACCTGTGCGACCACGCCGCCCTCGAAGACCACGGTCGCCGTCGACACGTCTTCGGTGTTCGTCTCGCGGTCGAGGCGCCAGAGGCGTCCCTCGACCCGCGTCCAGTCGCCGAGCAGGAACGCCAGGAGGTCGAGCTGGTGGATGGCGTGACCGAGGGTCGTGCCTCCGCCCTCGGTCTCCCACTTCCCTCGCCACGGCACGGCGAAGTACGCGGCGTCGCGGTACCAGAGCGTCTGGCACTGGGCGACGAGGGGGCGCCCGAGCGCGCCGGAATCGAGCAGGCGCTTCACGTGGGCGGGCGCGGTGCCCGTGCGCTGCTGGAAGACCACCGCGAGCTGCCGGCCGGCGGCGGCCGCGGCATCCGTCATCTGCTCGAGCTCGTCGAGGGACGGTGCCGGGGGCTTCTCGACCACCACGTGCGCGCCGGCCGCGAACGCCGCGAGGGTCTGCGCGGGGTGAGCGCCCGGGGGAGTGCAGATGTGGACGACGTCGGGGTGCTCGGCGGCGAGGAGCGCGTCGAGGTCGTCGTACACGGCGGGTGCGCCGTACGTCTCGGCGAACGCGTCGGCCGAGGCGCGGCTGAGGTCGGTGACCGCGACCAGCTCGGCGTGCGGATAGGCGGCGATGGCGCGGATGTGCGAGTGGGCGATGGCTCCCGTGCCCACTATGGCGCAGCGGAGGGTCTCGGTCACGGTGGCTCCTTCGGGTGGTCGCGAACGGATGCTGCAGCCCCGCGGCATCCGCTCCTCCAGGGTAGGCGGTGGAGACGGAAAGCGCTATCCCGCAGTGAGGTCAGTGCGGAAGGCCGGCCTGCGTCGCGTGCAGGCGGGCGTAGCGGCCCTCGGCGGCGACGAGGGCGTCGTGACCGCCGACCTCGATCACTTCGCCGTGCTCGAGCACGACGATGCGGTCGGCCTGGCGGATCGTCGACAGGCGATGGGCGACGACGAGCGTGGTCCGGCCCTTCATGAGGCGGTTGAGCGCCTCCTTCACGAGCTCCTCCGACTCGGGGTCAAGTGCCGACGTCGCCTCGTCGAGCAGCAGGATGCGCGGGTCGCGCACCAGTGCGCGCGCGATGGCGAGCCGCTGGCGCTGCCCGCCCGAGAGGCGTGCGCCGCGCTCGCCGACGACCGTGTCCCACCCGTCGGGCAGCCGGTCGACGAACTCGGCGGCGTTCGCGTCGCGCAGGGCGGCACGAAGGCGGTCGTCCGACACGTCGTCGAGGCCGTACGCGATGTTCTCGCGGATCGTGCCCTCGAAGAGCACCGACTCCTGCGGCACGACCGAGACCGATTGCCGCACGGTGCGCAGGTCGAGGTCCTGCATGTCGACGCCGTCGAGCAGGATCCGGCCCGCCGTCGGGCGCACGAAGCCCAGCACGAGGTTGAGCATCGTGGACTTGCCCGAGCCGGATGAACCCACGAAGGCCACGGTCTCGCCGGGCGAGATGTCGAGCGAGATGTCGTGCACGGCATCCCGTTCCGCCTCGTCGTAGCGATGCGACACGTGCTGCAGCTCGAGGTGGCCGCCGACGTTCGCAACGGCGCGCTTGCCCTCGTTCTGCTCGAGGTCGGGCTCCTGCAGCACCTCCGAGATCGATCGCATCGACTCCATGCCGCGCGCGCCGACCGGGATCAGCATGAGCAGCTGCGTCAGGCCACCGGTGAGCAGCGTGAAGTACGTCGACAGCAGCACGACTTCACCCGGGGTGATGGGGAGGAAGTCCGTCAGCGAGAAGATCGCCGCGAGCACGAGGCATCCCACGCCCAAGAGCTGCATCGCGACCCACGAGATCGACGCGACATGGCCGTTCAGCATGTCGAGGTGCAGGCCGGCACGGCGCACGCCGTCGGCGCCCGATGCGACGCGGGTGACGGCGGTCTGCTCGAGGCCGTGTGCGCGGGTGACGGGGATGAGGGAGGCCATCTCGCCGACCCGTGCGGAGAGGGTCTCGACCTCGCGGCGGAACACCTCGTTGCGCTCACGCGAGCGGTTGCGCAGTCCGTAGCGGATGCCGATGGCGATCGGGATCGCGAGCGCGTAGACGGGAAGGAACTGCGGCACCGCGATCGCGGTCATCGAGATGGCGCCGATCATGACCATGGTCGCCGACAGCAGGGGGTGGGTCACCTGCTGGAGCATGAGCTCGATGTTCTCGACGTCGCGCACGACCTTCGTCTGCACGATCGACGAGCTCACCCGCGTGTGGTAGCCGATCGAGAGGCTCTGCAGCCGCGCCGCGAGCGCGTTGCGGAGGTCCGCGCCGGTGTCGCGCACGACGGTCATGAAGTTGCGCGTATACACGATGTGCATCGGATAGTTCTGGATGAGCAGCACGGCCGCGACCGAGAACCAGATGAGCACGGTCGAGACCTCGCCGCCGGTCGCGACGATGTCGATGATCTTCGCCGTCACCACCGGGAGGAACCACAGCGGGACCTCTTTGCAGGCGAACGCGAGGATCGCCACCGTCATGCGCCCGGGCCGGCGCGCGAGCAGCTTCAGCACTGAGCGGCCGGGGCGGGGATTCTGGGCGATCGAGATGATGCGGATGGGTCCGGTAAACGCTTTCTGCGTCATGTGGACATGGTACTGGCGCGGACGATCAGTTCGGGCCGGTAGACGACATTGCCGAGGTCGGCCCCCGCGGTGCCGCCGATGCGCGCGAGCAGAAGCTCGGCCGCGGTGCGTCCCATCTCGCGTGCGGGCTGGCGCACGGAGGTGAGGGGAACGCCGGCGATCGCCGCGAACTCGATGTCGTCGTAGCCGACGACCGCGACGTCGTCCGGAACCCGCACGCCGCGAGAGATCAGTCCGTGCACGAGCCCGATCGCCAGGTGGTCGTTCGAGGTCACGATCCCGTCCGGGCGGTCGGCGGGGGAGCGGGCGGCGAGCTGCTCGCCGAACGCCACGCCGAGCTCGGACGTCGTGCGCTCGGTCCAGATCGGCTCGAGGGTCGCGTCGGGATGGGCGGCCACGGCGAGCCGCGCGCCCTGCAGGCGCTCGCGCACCTGCCGCACTTCTTCGCGCGCTCCCACGAAGGCGAGCCGCCGGCGTCCCGTCGAGAGCAGGTGCTCGGCCGCGAGCCGCCCCCCGGCGACGTCGTCGAACGACACCGAGGGCAGCTCGCCGGTGTCGTCGATCGCATCGACGAGGACGACCGGGATGCCGCGACCCCGCAAGCGCTGCAGCCAGGGCTCGAGGGGGCCGAACGGGCTCACCAGCGCCCCCTCGACCTGCACCCGCTCGAACAGCTCGAGATGGTCGCGCTCCTTGCCGACGTCGTCGCTGGAGTTGCCGACGAGCACGCGCATTCCGGCCGCCGAGGCGGCGTCCTCGGCGCCGGCGGGGGCGGCGCCGCGGGAGGGGGGAGGGGCGGGGGGGGGGGTCATCCCCAGCAGCCCGGAGCGCCCGGCGCGCAGCTGCTGCGCGGCCTGCAGCGGCACATAGCCGAGCTGGTCGGCGGCCGAGCGCACCCGGTCGACGAGGCGCTCGCTCACCATGTGAGGGCGGTTCAGTGCGTTCGAGACCGTGCTGATCGAGACGCCCGCGCGCTCGGCGACATCGCGGATGCCGACTCGCTTCATGTCGTTCGTCCCGTCATGCTCACCCGGCACGGGTCCGGGCCGGACGCCCCCGCGCGTCCGATGCGACCATGGTAGGCGCTTTCCCGCGCGCGGGAGAGCGCCGGCGACACGGTCGATCGTTACCCCCGCGTTACGAGGAGACATTTGACGAATCGGGCAGTGCCGCCTACTCTTCAATCGAAGCGGTTCGAAATCGAAGCGGTTCGATGAACGAACCTCGGATCCCGCCCCTCGACAGAGCGGCAGCCACGTACACGAAGGAGTGACATGGAACGGCATGCTCACCCGGCGGTCCCCGCGGCGGATGCCGCGAATCAGGGCACCCTCCGATGACCACTCAGGCGCAGTCGCAGGTCGTCTTCCAGGAGGCGGCGGTCCACAACCTCGACCAGAACGCCAAGAGGGGGCGCGGCCGGCGGCTGCGTCCGGCGGGCAGCCGGACGTCTTTCACGCTGTTCCTCTGCATCGTGCCGTTCCTGGTGCTGGCGTTCCTGTTCTCGTACCTTCCGCTGTACGGCTGGATCTACTCGCTGTACGACTACAAGCCGGCGCTCGGCCTCGAAGGCAGTGAGTTCGTCGGCCTGCAGTGGTTCCAGATGCTGGTGAGCTCGCCCACGCAGATGGCGCAGATCGGCCAGGTCCTCCTCAACACGCTCGCGATCAGCTTCCTCGGGATCGCGACATCCGTCCTGCCGCTCTTCTTCGCGATCCTGCTCAACGAGATCAAGGCGCCCTGGTTCCGCAACTCCGTGCAGACCCTCACGGCCCTCCCGAACTTCATCTCGTGGGTCCTCGTCTACATGATCGCGTTCTCGCTCTTCTCGAGCTCGGGCCTCGTCAACGACGTGCTCAACGACGCGGGACTCATCACGGCGCCCATCAAGTTCCTCGACACCGACCAGAACGTCTGGATCACCATGACGCTCTGGAGCATCTGGAAGGGGCTCGGCTGGGGCGCGATCATCTACCTCGCCGCGATCGCCGGCATCGACCAGTCGCTGTACGAGTCGGCCCGCATCGACGGCGCCGGCCGCTTCCAGCTGATGCGGTACATCACGGTGCCGCAGCTGATGCCGACCTACCTCGTGCTCCTGCTGCTGTCGATCGCCAACATCCTCAACAACGGCATGGAGCAGTACTACGTGTTCCAGAACGCCTTCAACAAGCAGTGGATCCAGGTGCTCGACCTGTACGTCTACAACATCGGCATGACGGGCAACAGCCTGTCGATGGCCACCGCGATCGGCATGCTCAAAAGCCTCATCTCGGTCGCCCTGCTGCTCACCGTCAACGCGGTCTCCAAGCGCGTCCGCGGCGAATCGATCGTCTGAGAGGCCAGGACATGACCACGACGATGACGAAGACGCTCACCACGACCAAGAAGGGCGACACCTCGGCCCGCTATCGCGGGACCGTCGGGGACGCGGTGTTCCGCCTCGCGAACTACGCGCTGTTCTTCCTCTTCGCGCTGATCTGCGCGTACCCCTTCTACTACCTGATCATCAACTCCGTCAGCGCCAACGACATCTCGGCGCTCGGCGACGTGCGCCTGTGGCCGGTCGGGTTCCACCTCTCGAACTACGGGCAGGTGTTCCAGCTGCCCGGCCTGCCGATGGCGACGGTGGTCAGCATCGGCCGCACCGTGATCGGCACCGCGCTGACGGTGCTCGCGTCCGCCTTCCTCGGGTTCATGTTCACGCAGACCCGCATGTGGGGCCGCAAGTTCTGGTACCGCTTCCTCATCATCACGATGTACTTCAGCGCGGGCCTGATCCCGGTGTTCATCATCATGAAGACGCTGGGTCTCACCAACAACTTCTGGGTCTACGTGCTCCCGTTCGTGGTGCAGCCGTTCAACGTCATCCTCGCGAAGACCTACGTCGAGTCGATGCCGAAGGAGCTGCAGGAAGCCGCCGAGGTCGACGGCGCCAACATCCTGCAGGTCTTCTTCAAGGTGTACCTGCCGAACATGACGCCGATCCTCGCGACGATCGCGATCTTCAGTGCGGTGACGCAGTGGAACAGCTTCCAGGACACCCTGATCTACATCACCGATCAGAGCCTGTACACGCTGCAGTACCTGCTCTACATGTTCATCAACCAGGCATCGAGCCTCGCCCAGGCGGCGCAGAACGCCGGCGGCAACATCGGTCAGATCGCCGGGCTCGCCACCGAGCAGACGCCGACCTCGATACGCATGACGGTCTCGGTGCTGGTCGTGCTGCCCATCATCTTCATCTATCCCCTGTTCCAGCGCTTCTTCGTGAAGGGCATCATGCTGGGCGCCGTCAAGGGTTGACGGCGGCCACGAACCACCACAGAACCACCAAGAAAGGAAAGCAATGACGCTTCGAAAGAAGGTGTCCCTGGCTCTCGTGGCGCTGCTCGCCGCGGGCTCGCTCGCCTCGTGCAGCGCCGGCGGCGGCGACGACCAGGGTGCGATCGACCAGTTCCCCGAGAAGTGGGACCAGGAGATCACGATCGACGTGTTCGACGGTCTCGCCAACTACATGGGCGTCCAGCAGGGCTGGTTCGCCAAGATCGTCAAAGACAAGTTCAACATGAAGCTGAACATCATCGCCCCGAACGTCGCGGGCGGCGGTGACACCCTCTACAACACGCGCGTCGCGGCCGGCGACCTCGGCGACCTGATCATCACCGACAAGGGCGAGAAGCTCGACGAGCTCATCGAGGGCGGTCTGGTCAAGGACTCGGCGAACTACTACGGCGCGATGGACAACCTCGCGAAGTTCGACGCCGCGGTCGAGCACCTCAACGACGGCAAGGACGGCGTGTACGGCTTCCCGTCGGCGGTCTCGTCGCTCAAGCCGACCGAGCCCTCCGAGGGTCTCAACCCGACCTTCGGGCCGTACCTCCGCTGGGACTACTACAAGGAGGCCGGCTACCCCGAGATCGGCACCCTCGAGGACCTCCTCCCGGTGCTCGCCGACATGCAGGCCGCGCACCCCACCGCCGACAACGGCCAGCCCACCTACGCCTTCTCGCTGTTCAAGGACTGGGACGGCAACATGATGGTCACGGCCAAGCAGCCCGCGTGCTTCTACGGCTACGACGAGCTCGGCTTCGTGCTGGCCAAGGCCGACGGCTCGGACTACCAGAGCATCCTCGACCCCGACGGCGAGTACATCCGCAACCTCAAGCTCTACTTCGACGCCAACCAGCTCGGCCTCGTCGACCCGGAGTCGACGACGCAGAACTACGACACGCTCTTCTCCAAGTTCCAGAACGGGCAGGTGCTGTTCTCGTGGTGGCCGTGGCTGGGCCAGTCCGCCTTCAACACCGAGGACAACATGGCCGCGGGCAAGGGCTTCGAGATGGTGCCCCTGGCGGACCAGAAGATCTTCTCGTACGGCGCCGAGGCGTACGGCGGCAAGCAGGTGTTCGCGATCGGCTCGAAGGCCGAGGACCCGGAGCGCATCGCCGCCTTCATCGACTGGCTCTACTCGCCCGAGGGCGCGTACGCCAACAGCAGCCAGACCGGTGCGTCGGCGGGACCCAAGGGCCTCACATGGGACGTGAACGACGCGGGCGAGCCCGAGCTCACGGACTTCGGCAACGAGGTCTTCCTCCAGGGCGGCGCGACCGTTCCCGAGGAGTGGGGCGGCGGCGAGTACGCCGACGGCGTCTCGGCGCTCAACCTCAGCGCGGTGCTTCCGATCGACACCGACCCCGAGACGAGCCTGCCGTACAGCTACACGTTCTGGCCCACCTACCAGGCGGCCATCGCCAACCCGCTGACCGTCGACTGGTCGGCGAACATGGGCGACGCGACCTCCACCATGGAGTACCTGCAGACCAACGACCAGGTGCTCGTCGCCCCGGGCGCGAGCTACGCGGCACCGGCCGACGACTCCGAGATCGAGACCCTGCGCAACCAGGTCAAGGAGATCATCAAGCAGTACTCGTGGCAGATGGTGTTCGCCGCGAACGAGGCGCAGTTCGACTCGCTCCGAGACGAGCTGATCAAGACGGCTGAGGGCCTCGGCTACGACAAGGTGCTCGAGTTCGACATGACCAACGCGAAGTCGCAGAACGACGCGCGCGTGGCCGTGGCGAAGGAGTTCGGCAACTAGCCGCACCGTGTGAAGCGAAGGGCTCGGGATGCAGCATCCCGAGCCCTTCGTCGTGCTGTTCGCACGGGCCTCCTCACTTGAGGGGATGCGCCGAGCTGAGGGGCCCAGCGTCGTAGGCGGTCCGCAGCTGGGCTCTCGTCCTCAATTGAGGTTCACGGGTGCTGTGGCGCCGGGTCCCCACGTCGCGCCCTCGACCGAGGATCACGGATGCTGCGGGGCCGCGGCATCCGCCACCGCCGGCGCCCGAGCGGTCAGGCGTCGTGGCGGGCGAAGACGCTGCGGAAGAGGAAGGCCGTGGCGTAGGCGCCGACGGAGAAGCCGATGGTGGCGATCAGGATCGCGACCGGCGGGAACAGGATCGTCAGGGCGACCGCGGTCACCGGGATCACGAGGACGCCGAGGGTGCGCACCGGTTCGGCCGCCGGGAGCAGCAGCGAGTTCTTGAGGGTCTGGCGCACGGGCCCCGTGAGGTACGCCACCTGGGCCATCGCGTAGAGGAACGCGGCGAAGAGGTATACCGCTCCGATCACCGCCACGACTCCCGCGACTCCGGCGAAGAGCGCGGGGTACGCGAACCAGAACACGCTCGAGAGTCCGAGCAGCGCGGCGGGCAGGAGCAGGCAGAGCATCAGCACCGTGGCGCGGCCGAAGTTCGCCCGGAACGCGGGGAAGAAGTCCTTGAGGGGGCGTCCGCTCTCGTCGTCGGAGTAGCGGATGGTGACCTCGTACAGCGCGCTCGTGGCCGCGCCGATCGTGACGATCGGCAGGCACACGAGGATGTAGAGCAGGTTGAGCGCGACGAACGTCAGGAACGTCGAGAAGCCGCCGAGCGTGCGGCTGTCGGGATCGATCCTCATGCGTGCGTCGCGATCACGGCGTGGGTGCTCCGGTGAGCGCCGGCGGCAGCAGGCGCACTGCGGGCTTCGCACCGCTCGAGAGGATCTCGCAGATCATGTCTGTCGCCGCTGCGCCGATCGCCTCCGCGGGCACCGCGATGCTGTCGGCGAGACCCGGCACCGAACGCGCCACGTCGTCGGGGCACAGGGCGACGATGGCGGGCTCGTCTCCGCGCTGCCGGCCGCGCTGGGCGATCGTCGTCGCGACGTGGGGGAGCGCGCCCTCGTTGTGCACGAAGAAGCCGGTGATGCCCGGGTCGTCCGTCATCACGCCGTCGACGGTGGCGATGGACTCGGACGTGCTCGGGCACGCGTGGACGGTGCCCGTCACGCCGTTCGCCTCGCACGCCGCCAGGAAGCCGCGCGCGAGCCGGTCGGCGTACGAGGTGTGGCGCGACATCACTTCGGGCGGCGAGCCGATGAGCGCGAGGCGCTTATGGCCGAGTGCGACGAGCCGGTCGACCGCGAGCCAGCCCGCGGCCTCGAAGTCGAAGTCGACGCAGGGCACGGAGCGCCGCCCCTCGGGAAGACCGATGAGGACGCTCGGATGCCCCAGCCCCGACAGCGTGTCGATGCGCGGGTCGTCGGACTCGACGTCCATGACCAGCAGCGCGTCGACCATCGAGCCCTTCGCCGCACGCTGCAGCGCCTTCGAGTCGTCGCTCGCGAGCAGCAGGATGTCGTAGCCGTGCTTGCGCGCCTGGGTGACGACGCCGGTGACGATCTGCATCACGACGTGCACGTCGACGCCGGTGCGCAGCGGAGCCTGCAGACCGATGACGTTCGTGGAGCGCGACGCGAGCGAGCGGGCGCCCGCGTGCGGGCTGAAGCCGAGGCTGTCGATCGCCTTCTCGACGCGGTCGCGCGTCTCCTGCGAGATGGCCCGCTTGCCGCTCATGACGTACGACACCGTCGAGATCGACACGCCCGCCTTCTGCGCGACGTCCGCGATCGTCACCATGAGATCCCCCGCTCTCCTCGTTCGATCACCCGCGTGGTTCCGGGTGCGAGCTCGTATGTTCCGATCGAACCGTCCGGCCCGTGCACACTCATTGTGACTGCTCGCGCTCCCGCGCGAAGCCGCGCCCGCACGAGTTCCCCACCGGCCCACTCGGCGTCGACCGACACGTCGCCGCGGGAACGGATGCCGCGCACCCGGCCGTCGGGCCACTCCGGCGGCAGCGCGGGCAGCAGTCGCAGCGTGATGTGCGCCGTCTCGGCGCTCGCCGCCGGCTCGTCGAACGACTGGGCGAGGGCCTCGGCGATGGCCGCCGTCACGCCCAGGTTGCCGTCGATCTGGTACGGCGGATGCGCGCTGAAGAGGTTCGGGTAGAGGCCGCCGCGATGGGCGTCGGTGGTCTCCTCCGCGGGCCGCAGCGCCATCCGCAGCTGCGCGTGCACGGCCGCGCCGTCGCGCAGGCGAGCCTGCATCGCGGCGCGCCAGGCGAGCGCCCAGCCGGTCGACTCCGGACCGCGCAGGCGGATGGACTCGGATGCTGCGCGCGCGAGCCCGGGCGTCGCGTCCGGGGTGATCTGCGCCAGAGGGAACAGCCCCATCAGGTGCGAGAGGTGGCGGTGATCCGGCTCGGCCTCGACGCGCTCTCGGTCCCACTCGAGCAGGTCGCCCCGTGCCGACACCTGCGGGTCGGGGAGAGCGTCCGTGAGCGTGGTCAGCTCCGCGATCCACGGGTCGTCTGCGTCGAGCACTGCCGCGGCAGCGCGGCAGACCGCGGCCAGCTCGCGCAGTAGCGCGACATCCATCGTGGCCGACACCGCGACGCCGCGCTCGCGTCCCTCGGCGTCGAGGTAGTGGTTCTCGGGCGAGGTCGACGGGCTCGTCCACGCGCGCTCGCCGTCGGTCTGGATCCACGACAGCGCGAAGGCCGCGGCTGACGCGAGCACCGGCCAGGCCTCGTTCCGCAGATAGGCGCGGTCGCCGCCGAACGAGTAGTGCTCCCACAGGTGCAGTGCGAGCCACACCCCGCCGAGCGACCAGTTCGCCCACGCCGGGTCGCCGTGGCCGGCGCCGACAGGGGCCGCGAAGGCCCAGGCGTCCGAGTTGTGGTGCGCGACCCAGCCGTCCGCGCCGTAGAGCTCGCGGGCGACCGCGGGGCCGGTCGTCTCGGAGAGGCGCCGTGTGAACCGCAGCAGAGGCTCATGGCACTCGGCGAGGTCGGTCGTCTCGGCCGGCCAGTACGCCATCTGGGTGTTGATGTTGAGGGTGTACGCGCTCGACCACGGGCCCGGAAGCTCGGCGTTCCACAGCCCCTGCAGCGTGACCGGCAGCCCGCCGGGCTGCGACGACGCGATGAGCAGGTACCGCCCGTAGTGGAACATGAGGGCAGCGAGAGCCGGGTCGTCGACCTCTTGTGCCCGGTCCACGCGATCGACGGTGTCGAGTGCCTCGACGTCGGCCGGCGTCGGCAGTTCGAGCGCGCACCGCGCATAGAGCTCGCCGTGCGCCGCGGCGTGGGCCTCGAAGAGCTCCGTCGCCGTCGCGTGGACATCGAACGACCCGCGGATGCCGCGCAGCACCGCCGCCGCGTGGCCGAGGGCGTCGCGGGCATCGGCCGGGTCGCCGGGGAGTGCGGGGGCGGTGGCCGTGGCGATCGCGAAGAGGTGGGTCGTCGCGGCAGCGCTCACGAGCACGCCGTCGACGACCTCGGAGGCGCCGCGGGCCTGGACGACGATCGCGCCGTGCCGGCCGTGGTCCTCGTCGTAGCGGATGGGCTCGGCGGGGTCCTCGTGGCCAGGGGCGACGTCGACCGGGAGCCACCACTCGGTGGCGAGATCGCCGCCCGCCGAGCGCGGGGCCGAGCGGGGTCGCAGGAGCGAGCCCACCTCGAGACGCACGCGCACGGGCTCGTCCGCGGTGATCTCGTGCATGACGGCGCCGGTGACGAGGTCCGCCCAGGTGCGGTGCCGCACGTCGACGCCGTCGATCGCGTACTCGTGGGTGGCGGCGCCGGTCGAGAGGTCGAGACGCCGCGCGTAAGGTGCGGTCGAGGACGCCGGGGAGACGACGTCCGCTTCCACTGTCAGCTCGATCCAGCCGAGCGGGAGATAGGCCTGCACCCATGGCGCCTGCATGCGCTGCAGGAGCGCCTCCGCGGTGTCGAGGTCGTCGGAGTCGATCGCCGCGCGCACGGCGGCGAGTGCCTCGGGGCCGCGATCCGCGACGCCGTCCAGCGGGTCGGCGCCGGCGTACCCGGACCATGCCGTGATGTCGTTCAGCCACAGCCGGTCGCCGCCGGCGAGCCCCGCGCACATCGCGCCGCGCACGCCGTTGCCCACCGGGTAGGCCTCGAGCCACCGCCAGGCGGGGGTGGAGGCGCGCAGCGCGTGGAGCCCTTCGGCACGCTCAGGGACCGAGCCGGGCGGCGGCGGGACCGCATCATCGCGGCGCGTGGACATCGTCACCTTCGTAGTATACCGTCTCAGTGTTGAAGCGCTTCGAAAGTTCGACGCTCTTCTCGCCGACAATTCCGTGACCGTCCGATCGAAACTCAGCGAAGAGGTTCCCCGCTCCATGGCCACCACGCCCGATCCGCGCCGCATCGACGCGTTCTCCGAGATCACCCGCGAGCTCGGCATCTGCTTCGGCGGGGACTACAACCCCGAGCAGTGGCCCCGCGAGGTCTGGCAGGAGGACGCCGAGCTCATGGTGCGCGCCGGCGTCAACCTGGTGACGGTCGGCGTGTTCAGCTGGGCGCGACTAGAGCCGTCGCCGGGCGAATACGACTTCGCGTGGCTCGACGAGGTGCTCGAGCTGCTCAACGCGCACGGCATCGCCGTGGACCTCGCGACGCCGACGGCGTCGCCGCCGCCATGGCTCGGCATCCTCCACCCTGAGACGCTGCCGGTGAATCCCGACGGCGTGCGTCTCGCGGCCGGATCGCGCAACCAGTTCACCCCGGCCTCGCGCGTCTACCGTGAGCACGCCCTGGCGATCGCGACCGCGCTCGCTGAGCGCTACGCCACCCACCCGGCCGTGCGCATGTGGCACATCGGCAACGAGTTCGGGCAGATCGACTTCGGCGACGAGGCGGCGCGCGAGTTCGGGCTGTGGCTGCGCGAGCGCTACGGCTCGATCGACGCGCTCAACGAGGCGTGGGGAACCCTCGTCTGGGCGCAGGGCTATCGCGACTTCGACGAGATCCTGCCGCCCCGGCGCATGCCCTACCTCGTGAACCCCGCGCAGTCGCTCGACTTCCGCCGGTACACGTCGTGGGCGCTGCAGCGCGTGTTCACCGAGCAGCGCGACACGATCCGCGCGACGGGCGCCACGCAGCCGATCACGACGAACTTCATGGGCTTCGAGCCGCTCACCGACCTGTGGGAGTGGGCGGGTGGCGTCGACGTGGTCGCCGACGACGAGTACCCCGACCACGGCTCCGCGACCGCGTCGTCCGACATCGCGCTCGTGCAGGACCTCATGCGCTCGCTCGGGGAAGGTCGGCCTTGGGTGCTCATGGAGCAGGCGGTGAGCGCGACCTCGTGGCGCCCGCACAACCTGCCCAAGAGCCGCGGCCGCGCGCGCCTCGACTCGCTGCAGGCCGTCGCCCGGGGGGCCGACGCGATCTGCTTCTTCCAGTGGCGTCAGGCCCGCACCGGCGCGGAGCGCTTCCACTCCGCGATGCTGCCGCACGCCGGCGCCGACACCGAGGTGTTCGAGACGGCCTGTGCGCTGGGCGCCGACCTGCGCCGGCTGCGGTCCGTCGTCGGCGGGCAGGTCGAGGCATCCGTCGCCCTGCTCTTCGACTGGCCGTCGCGCTGGGCCGCCGACGAACCGGGGCGCCCGACGGAGCGGCTCGACACCCTCGAGCAGGTGCAGCGGTGGCACCGCGCGCTGTGGCGCCGCGGCATCGCCGTCGACCTGGTGCGTCCGGGCGCCGACCTGTCGGCCTACGCCACGGTGCTCGTGCCGCACACGTACATCGTGGAGACGGATGCTGCTGCCACTCTCCGCGCGGCGGTCGAGCGCGGTGCGAGCCTCGTGGTGGGCCCGTTCTCGGGCGTCGCCGACGGCAACGCCGGCATCCTCACCGGTCGCTCGCCGGTACTGCTGCGCGACCTGCTCGGTGTGAGCGGCGAGGAGTGGGTCGGTCTTCCCGACGCGCCCACCCCCGTCGTCGTGGAGCAGACCTGGACGACCGCGCCGGCGGAGGCCGAGGCATCCGTCCTGGGTGAGCGTCTCCGCGCCGAGGGCGCCGAGGTGCTCGCCCGCTTCGGCGCCGGCCACCTGTCGGGGGCACCCGCCATCACCCGCCACCGCGCCGGCGCCGGCACGGCCTGGTACCTCGGCGCCGTCGTCTCGGACGACGCGCTCGCCGCGGTGCTCGACGACGCGCTCGACGCTGCCGGTGTCACGGGCGTCCTGCCCGACCGCGTGCTGCCCGACGGCGTCGAGGCGATCCAGCGCGGCGCGTCCCTCTTCCTCCTCAACCACGGCGAAGGGTCCCGGAGCATCACGCTGCCCGGCCCGCGCCACGATCTCCTGTCGGACGCGGACGTCGATGGTCAGCTGACGCTGGCCCCCGGCGCCGCCATGGTGCTCATCGAAAGGCACGCAGAGTGAAGTTCACCGATGGCTACTGGCTGACCAGGCCCGGCCTCGCCCCGCTGTACGCGGTCGAGGTCGACGACATCCGCGTCGACGAGGCGGCGGGCACGATGACCGTGTACGCGCCGACCGCCGCGATCCGCGACCGCGGCGACACGCTCAACCGCGCGATGCTCACCGTCACGTTCTCGGCGCCCGCGCCGGGCGTCGTCAAGGTGAACGTCGAGCGTCACGCGGGCGCCGTGCACCGTGGGCCGGACTTCGAGATCTTCGGCGCGGAGGGCTTCCGGCCGACGATCACGGTCGACGAGAACGAAGGCGTCCTCGACGCCGGCCCCCTGAAGGTGCGCGTCGTGCGGACGGCGGGCCAGTGGCGCGTCGACTTCGTCGAGGACGATGGGCGCGTGCTCACGAGCTCGCTCCCACGGTCGATCGGCCACTACACCGATACGACGGGCAAGAACGGCACCGCCGCCACCGCGGGCACGGCCGGCACCGCCGGCACGGCCGCCGGGGGCACGAAGCCGACGTGGGTGCACCAGCAGCTGAGCATCGAGCCGGGCGAGCGCGTCTACGGCCTGGGCGAGCGCTTCGGCGCGTTCGTCAAGAACGGCCAGGTCGTCGACACGTGGAACGCCGACGGCGGAACCTCCAGCGAGCAGGCGTACAAGAACGTGCCGTTCTACCTCACCTCTCGCGGGTACGGCGTGTTCGTCGACCACCCCGACAACGTGTCGTTCGAGGTCGGCAGCGAGGTCAACTCGCGCGTGCAGTTCTCGGTGGGCGGCGAGTCCCTCGACTACTACGTCATCGCCGGCCCCGAGCCGAAGGACGTGCTGCGCCGCTACACGGCGCTCACCGGCCGGCCGGCGCGCGTGCCCGCGTGGTCGTTCGGACTGTGGCTCACGACGTCGTTCACCGCCAGCTACGACGAAGACACCGTGAGCGCCTTCGTCGACGGCATGGCCGAGCGCGACATCCCGCTCTCGGTGTTCCACTACGACTGCTTCTGGATGCGCGAGTACCAGTGGAGCGACTTCGAGTGGGACTCCCGCGCGTTCCACGACCCGGTCGGGCAGATCGCCCGCATGCACGAGCGCGACGTGCACGTGTCGCTCTGGATCAACCCGTACATCGCGCAGCGCTCGGCGCTGTTCCGCGAGGCGGCCGACAACGGGTACCTGCTCAAGCGCACCGACGGCAGCGTGTGGCAGTGGGACATGTGGCAGGCGGGCATGGGCCTCGTCGACTTCACGAACCCGGATGCTGCGGACTGGTACGTCGCGAAGCTGCAGGGTCTGCTCGATCAGGGCGTCGACGCCTTCAAGACGGACTTCGGCGAGCGGATCCCGGTCGAGGGCGTCGTGTGGCACGACGGCTCCGACCCGCACCGCATGCACAACTACTACGCGAAGCTCTACAACGAGGTCGTGTTCCGCGCGCTCGAGCGGCACCACGGCGTCGGCGACGCTGTCGTGTTCGCGCGTTCCGCGACCGCGGGCTCGCAGCAGTTCCCCGTGCACTGGGGCGGCGACAACGACTCGACGTTCCTGTCGATGGCGGAGTCGCTGCGCGGCGGCCTGTCGCTCGCGATGTCGGGCTTCGGCTACTGGAGCCACGACATCGGCGGGTTCGAGGGCACGCCCGACCCGGGCCTGTTCAAGCGCTGGCTCGCGTTCGGCCTGCTGTCGTCGCACTCGCGGCTGCACGGCTCGTCGTCGGTGCGGGTGCCGTGGGCGTTCGACGACGAGGCGGTCGACATCGCCCGCTCGTTCACGAAGCTCAAGATGCGTCTCATGCCGTACCTCGCGGGCGCCGCCGAACAGGCCCATCGCTGCGGGACGCCGATGATGCGCCCGATGGCGCTCGAGTTCCCCGGCGACCGCTCGGGCTTCGACGCCGACACCCAGTACATGCTGGGCGACGCGCTGCTGGTCGCGCCGATCTTCACCGCCGACGGCAGTGTCGAGTACTACGTGCCGGAGGGGGAGTGGACCTCGCTCCTCGACGGCTCGGTGGTCGACGGGCGTCGGTGGATCTCCGAGACCCACGGCTACGACTCGGTGCCGCTGCGCGTGCGTCCGGGCACAGTGCTGCCCTTCGGTGCGGACGACACCCGCCCCGACTACGACTGGTCCGACGGCGTCACGCTCCGGTGCTTCGAGCTGCCCGACGGCTACGACCGCGAGACGCGGGTGCCCGGCCACGACAGCAAGGGATCCATCGACGGCGTCGGTGCGACGACGTTCCGCATCCGCCGCGAGGGCTCGGCGATCATCGCGTCGACGGACGACGCGCACGCCTCGTGGGCACTGCAGGTGGGCGACCGGATCGCCAGCGCCGCAGCATCCGGAGAGATCCGTATCGAGATCGAGGAGACCGCACGATGACCGACATCGCCACGGATGCTGCGACCCCCGCGGTCGCCGAAGACCAGCCGTCCGGCCAGCCGGTGTTCCGGCAGGCCGACCAGCCCCTCGCGGCGCGCGCCCGCGACCTGCTCGACCGGCTGACGCCCGACGAGCGCATCGCGATGCTGCACCAGGCCGCGCCCGCGGTCGAGCGGCTCGGGGTGTCGGCGTGGCACACGGGATGCGAGGCCCTGCACGGCGTCGCATGGCTCGGGCGTGCGACCGTGTTCCCGCAGTCCGTGGGACTCGCCGCGACGTGGGACACCGACCTCGTCGAGCGGGTGGGCGAGGTCGCCGCGGTCGAGGTGCGCGCGAAGCGCGCCGAGAACCCGATGGTGAGCCTCAACGTGTGGGCGCCGGTGGTCAACACGCTGCGCCACCCGGGCTGGGGGCGCAACGAGGAGGGCTACTCCGAAGATCCGCACATCACCGCCGTGATGGGCACCGCGTATTCACGCGGCCTGCGCGGCGACCACCCTCGCGTCTGGCGCACGGTGCCTGCGCTCAAGCACTTCCTCGCCTACAACAACGAGACCGATCGCTCGGTGACCTCGTCCGAGATGTCGCTGCGCACCCTCCATGAGGAGGAGCTGCCCGCGTTCCGCGGCGCGATCGAGGAGGGCGTCGCGGGCGGCATCATGCTCGCATACAACCGCGTGAACGGCGTCCCTGCGCACACGCAGCCCGAGCTCGTCGCGGAGGCCCGGTCATGGTCGGACGAATCGATCGCGGTGGTGTCGGATGCCGGCGCCCCGACCTTCCTCGTCACCACCCAGCGCACCCAGCCCGACCACGTGCACGCCGCCGCTGCCCTCGTGACCTCGGGCCTCGACTCGTTCACCGACAACGACGCGAACGCGGCGCCCACCATCGGCTACGTGACGGAGGCGCTCGCCGCGGGCCTGCTCACCACGGCCGACGTCGACCAGGCCGTGCTACGGCTGCTCGAGCTGCGCATCCGCACCGGCGAGTTCGACGGCGACGCCGACCCGTACGCGGGGATCGGCGTCGACGACATCGACGCACCCGGGTCCCGTGAACTCGCTCGGGAGGCGGTGGCGCGCTCGGTCGTCGTGCTGCGGAACGACGCCGGCGTGCTGCCGCTCTCCCGGGCGTCACGGGTCGCTGTCGTCGGCCCGCTCGCCGACCTCGTGCTCACGGACTGGTACGCGGGTACCCCGCCGTACGCGGTCGGGATCGGCGCCGCCGCCGCCGAGCGCTTCGACGAGGCCGAGGTCGTGACCGGCGCCGACACTCTCGCGTTCCGGGCATCGTCCAACGGACGGTACGTCGTGTCGAACGCGGACGGCTCGGTGGTCGAGGCGGCCGGCGACGCCGCGGCCGACGACGCGCTGTTCGACGTGACGGACTGGGGCGACGGCATCCTCACCCTCCGCTCCCACGCCAGCGGCCTGCTGCTCACCGGCGCGAAGTGGCCGATGCGCGCGGACGCGACGCGCGTGGGCGAGTGGGTCGTGCAGGAGAGCTTCCGCAAGCACATCCACGCCGACGGCACGTGGTCGCTGCTGCACCTCGGCTCGGGCCGGTGGCTGCGCGTGTTCCGCGATTCGGGACTGCTCGCCGCGGAGGCGGTCACGCTCGAGGCCGCCGAGCGCTTCGGTGTGCGCGTGGTGCGATCGGGCGCGGCCGCAGTGGCCGAGGCTGCTGCGCGTGCGGACGCCGTCGCCGTCGCGGTCGGCAACGACCCCCACCTCAACGGCCGCGAGACCGAGGACCGCCCGCACCTGCGGCTGCCCGCCGCCTGGGCCGAGGTGTGGCGCGCCGCGCGCGAGGCGAACCCGCGGGCGGTGCTCACGATCGTGTCGAGCTACCCCTATGTGCTCGCGGGTGTCGAGGCCGAGACCGTCGTGTGGTCGAGCCACGGCGGCCAGGAGCTCGGTCACGGCGTGATCGATGTGCTCTCGGGCGACGTCGAGCCGTCGGGGCGCCTCTCGCAGAGCTGGCCCGCCACCGAGGCGCAGGCGGGCGACCTGTTCGACTACGACACGCTCCGCCAGGGTGCGACCTACCGTCATCAGCCCGACGAGCCGACGTTCGCCTTCGGGCACGGCCTCACCTACACGACGGTCGCGTACGAGTCGATTTCGATTCGGGATGCTGCGACCCCCGCACCTGCGCCGACCCACCGGCACGCCGGCTTCGCGCCGCGATCGGATGAGTCCGTCGTGCACGCGGTGGTGCGGGTGCGCAACACCGGCGACCGCGATGCCGAGGAGCTCGTGCAGCTTTACGCGCTGCCTCCGGCGGGGCTTCCGCTGCCGGCGCCGCGCCGCGTGCTCGTGGCGTACCGCCGCGTGCGGCTCGCGCCCGGAGAGTCCCGCGACGTCGAGCTGTCGTTCTCGCCCGCGCGCCTCGCGGTCTGGGACGACGCCGTGCGCCTCCCGGGGGCCGTCGACGACTGGCTGCACGAGGGCGCGCTGCGCGTGCAGCCGGGGACCTACACGGTGGCCGCGGGCCCCTCGGCCTGGGACCTCCCCGCGCGGACCGAGCTGGAGGTCACCGCGGGCTGAGCTTGCGGCATCCCACCCCGCGGCCTTGGCAGCCGCCGCCGCCCGTTCTCAACAGGTCAACCGGGCTTCTGCAGGGACGTGTCGGCGCACATGCTCCTGGAGAAGCCCGGTTGACCTGTCGGAGGGAGGACACGAGGAGCCGGCAACGCAGTCCCGCTGGACTACGGTGCGAGTTCCTCCGCCAGGGCCCGCGTCTCGTCCGGGGTCCACACGCGGTCGCCGAAGACGTGGCGATGCGCGAGCGACACCTCGGCGCCCGGGGCCAGCATGACGTACTCGTCGAACGAGGGCGACGGCGCCATCACCGGGATCGGCTCGCTGCGCACGAACCAGCGGATCGGGGGCGCTCCGGTCGAGGTGCCGGCGAAGGCGAGCACGGAGGCGCCGCCGTCGACGTCGTCGTGCTCGCCCGAGAAGGCCACCCACGGCGCGATCTGGCCCATCACTCCGTCGTCACCGGCGTCGTCGGGAAAGCCGCCGGCCAGCACGCGGCCGCCGGTCCAGGCACGAGGCATCCGGATCATGAAGCCGGTGTAGCCGGCGCCGGGGCGCCCCTCGGTCGTCGGGCTGCCGAGCTCGAGCTCGCGTCCCGACACGTTGCGCAGCGTCGTCGAGAAGTCGAGCATCCAGAGGCCGCGGTCGAGGTCGACGCCGTGGAAGTGGTGCGTGCGGGTCTCGGCGAGCCACTCGTCGCCGCCCTGCGTGATCCACGTGAGCTCCTCGGTGAAGGAGACCTCGGGCCCGGCGTCGGCCACGGTCGTGAACCCGTCGTGGCGGATCGTGCCGACGTTGTCGAGGAGCGCATAGTCGCCGTACTCGGGACGGAACGTGTTCCCGCCCCAGAAGTTCTGGCCCGACACGTGGGTCCAGGTCATCTGGAGGCCCTTGTGCCAGCGGTGGTCCCACGGCCGGAAGCCGGTGAGCAGCGCGCCATCGAGTGCCCGCAGGGGGTGGAGGAAGGGCTTGGGGCCCTCGGAGATGTCGCCGCCGGGATCGAACGCGTAGCGCGCGATGTCGACGCCGGCAGCGGTGACGGTCACGTCGGACTGGTCGAGGCGGAGGGTGAGGTCGGTCACGGTCCCATTGTGGCCCAGATCGCCGGAAAACGCTTGCCCGATCTCGGTGCGAACGCATAATGTACCGCTCTCGAGGCGCGAGCGGTAGAGGCATCCCGGTGCAGGCAGGCGGCGATAGCGTCTTCGTCATCTCATACGAGGCCCCGCACCCCCCGCGGAGCCCACGGGACAGAAGGAGAGAAACATGCTCTGGACCATTCTCGGCCTGATCCTCATCGGCCTGATCGCCGGCCTCATCGCTCGCGCCATCATCCCTGGCAAGCAGAGCATGGGCATCCTGCTGACGATCGTTCTCGGAATCGTCGGCTCGTTCGTCGGCGGGTTCCTCGGCTTCCTGCTGTTCGGAAGCGACCCCAACGGCGGCTTCCTGCAGCCGTCGGGCATCATCGGGTCGATCCTCGGCTCGATCATCGTGCTGGGCCTCTACGTGCTGTTCACGCGTCGACGCGGCGTCAACCGCGCCTGACCGGCTTCCCCGGGCGCGAACGCACAGAACTTCGCCCGGACCCGTGCGCTCCCTCGCGCGGGTCCGGGCGTCGCTGTGTCGGCCGGGCTCAGGCGCCGGCGAGGGCCTGCGACACGACGTCGCGCGCCTCGGCCTGCACCTGCGCGAGGTGCTCGGGGCCGCGCAGCGACTCGGCGTACAGCTTGTACACGTCCTCGGTGCCTGACGGGCGCGCGGCGAACCACGCGTGCTCGGTCTGCACCTTGAGGCCGCCGATCGCGGCGCCGTTGCCCGGCGCGTGCGAGAGCTTCGCGGTGATGGGCTCGCCGGCGAGCTCGGTCGCGGTGACCGCTTCGGGCGCCAGCTTGCCGAGCGCCGCCTTCTGCGCGGGGGTGGCCGGGGCGTCCACGCGCTGATACGCCGAAGCGCCGAATTCGGCCTCGAGTTCCGCGTACCGCTGCGAGGGCGTCTTGCCGGTGACCGCGAGGATCTCGGATGCCAGGAGGCACAGCAGGATGCCGTCCTTGTCGGTGGTCCAGACGGAGCCGTCCTTGCGGAGGAACGACGCCCCCGCCGACTCCTCGCCGCCGAAGGCCACGGATCCGTCCAGCAGCCCCGGCACGAACCACTTGAACCCGACCGGGACCTCGAGCAGCTCGCGCCCGAGCGATTCGGCCACGCGGTCGATGATCATCGAGCTCACGAGGGTCTTGCCGACCGCGGCATCCGCCGGCCAATCCGGCCGGTGCGAGTACAGGTAGTCGATCGCGACGGCGAGGTAGTGGTTCGGGTTCATCAGCCCGGCGTCGGGCGTGACGATGCCGTGGCGGTCGGCGTCGGCGTCGTTGCCGGTGAGGATGTCGTACTCCTCGCGGCGACCGATGAGTCCGGCCATCGCCGACGGCGACGACGGATCCATGCGGATCTTCTCGTCCCAGTCGAGCGTCATGAACTTCCACGTCGGGTCGACGTCGGGGTTCACGACGGTGAGGTCGAGGCCGTGCACCTCGGCGATGAGCGCCCAGTACTCGACCGACGCGCCGCCCAGCGGGTCGGCGCCGATGCGCACGCCGGCCGAGCGGATCGCGTCGACGTCGATGATGTTCGCGAGGTCGCGCACGTAGGCGTCGCGGAAGTCGTACTCGCCCAGCTTGTCGCCGTCGAGGTCCTTGAACGGGGTGCGGGCGACCCCTTCCAGGTCCGCTGCGATGAGCTCGTTCGCGCGGTTCGCGATCCAGCCCGTGGCGTCGGTGTCGGCGGGCCCGCCGTTCGGCGGGTTGTACTTGAAGCCGCCGTCGCGCGGCGGGTTGTGGCTCGGCGTGACGACGATGCCGTCGGCGCGGGTCGGGTCCGCGGCATCCTTCCCGCGGTTGTAAGTGAGGATCGCGTGGCTGAGCGCGGGGGTGGGCACCCACGAGTCGCGCGAGTCCACGCGCACGTCGACGCCGTTCGCGACGAGCACCTCGATGGCGCTGCGCTCGGCCGGCAGCGACAGGCCGTGCGTGTCACGCCCGAGGAACAGCGGGCCCTCGATGCCCTGTGCCGTGCGGTAGTCGACGATCGCCTGCGTCGTGGCGAGGATGTGCGTCTCGTTGAAGCTCGCCGACAGCGAGGAGCCGCGGTGCCCGCTCGTCCCGAACGCGACGCGCTGCTCGGGGATGGCGGGGTCTGGCTTGACGTCGTAATACGCGGCGATCAGCTCATCGATGTCGATGAGGTCGGATGCTTCGGCCGGCTGTCCTGCGCGAGTCATGCGTCCCAGTCTGCCCGTCCTCGGCCTGCCGTGCACGGTCCGTGACACCTGCGCCGGCGCGCGATTCAGGACCGGTGCGCCGCGCGGTCGGCGCGGCCCCCGGAATTCCGCGGGCGGGGTCGATGTCGCACGACGTCGATCCTGAGTTACGGACGGGATCGGGCCCACTGGCCCCGGGCTAGGCTGGCACGCGTGACTTCCGAGGTCGCCTCCACCGAGGCATCCGTTCCCGTCCGCCGCACGTACAGCTTCCTGGGCCCCGCGGGCACGTTCACCGAGGCGGCGCTCGCCCAGGTGCCGGAGGCCCGCGGCCACGAGTGGCGGCCGGTGCGCAACGTGGGGGAGGCGCTCGCCGACGTCGTCGAGGGGCGCTCCGACGCCGCGATGATCGCGATCGAGAATTCGGTCGACGGCGGGGTGTCGACGGCGCAGGACGCCCTCGCGACGGTGCCGGGACTGCGCATCGTCGGCGAGTACCTCGTGCCCGTCGAGTTCGTCCTCGTCGGACGCCCCGGTGCGCGCCTCGAGGACATCTCGCTCATCGCCGCCCACCCCGTCGCGTACGCGCAGTGCCTGCAGTGGCTCTCGGCGGCGCTGCCCGCCCACGCCCACGTGCCGGCGGCGAGCAACGTCGCGAGCGCGATGGGACTGCTCGACGGCTCGAGCGACGCGGATGCGGCGATCGCCCCTCCCGGGATCCTCGAGCACCACCAGCTCGAGCTGCTCGCCTCGAACATCGGCGACAACCCCAACGCGGTGACCCGCTTCGTCTTGGTGAGCCGCACCGTCGTGCCGCCGCCGCCCACCGGCGCTGACAAGACGTCGCTCATCGTCGAACTGCCCGACGATCACCCCGGGGCCTTGCTCGAGATGCTGGAACAGTTCGCCACCCGCGGCATCAACCTGTCGCTGCTGGCCTCGCGCCCGATCGGCGACGAGCTCGGCCGGTACCGCTTCGTCGTCGACGCCGACGGCCACCTCGAAGATGAGCGCATGGCCGACGCCCTGATGGGCCTGCGTCGCTTCAGCCCCCGCGTGACGTTCCTCGGGTCGTACCCGCGCGCCGATCGCGCCGTCGTGCGCTACCCCGAGCGCTACGCCGACGACGTGTTCGTCGAGGCGCGCGACTGGCTGCGGGGACTCATCTCCGGGGAGCCCGAAGTCCAGGACTGAGGGGTCTCCGGCGGGGGTCCGCTGCGCGGGATCATCCTCCGGCGCGCGTTCCCGCTCCGTCGACTCGTCGACGTCTCCTTCGTCGGCGGCGACGAGCCGTCGGTTGCCCGCCAATCCCGATGCCCGCGCGCTCTCCGGATGATCCCGCGCCGCTGCGCCTGCGGCGTACGTTGAGCGCGCAGGAGATGAGAGGGGGGAAAGAAAGGCAGGTCCGAGTCCTGCGCCGCGTTCAGAGGTTGAGCTCGGCGGCCAGCAGCTCGAGGGTCTGCAGGCGGCCGGGTGCGGAATCCATCGGCTCGGCCTCGTACGATCCGGCGATCGGCGAGATCATCACCTCGTCGACGCCGTGCTTCGCGGCGAAGGAGCGGAGATCGGATGCCACGGCCGACGCCGTGCCGACGAACCACTTCGCGCGGGCCGAGGCCATGAAGGTGTCGCCGAGGCCGGCGAAGTCGGCCGCGTTCGCGAGCGCGTGCTCCACGGTCTCGAGCGGGACGAGGGGCTTGTTGGTGCGCAGGCGCGCCGTCATGCGGAGGTTGGGCAGGGCGCGCGCCTCGGCCTCGTCCTGTGTCGGGGCGACGAGCACGTTCGCGGTGAGGAACGTGCGCGGCGCGGCCAGGGCCTCGGAGGGGACGAAGGATGAACGGTAGAGGTCGAGCGCGCGCTCGAGACCCTCGCCCGAGAAGTGGTTCGCGAACACGTACGGCAGGCCCAGTGAGGCGGCGAGCTGCGCGGAGTAATCGCTCGAACCCAGCAGCCACACCTCGGGCGTGGTCGTCGCGGCGGGCGTCGCATGCACGTCGTAGGTGCCGCCGGACGTGAAGCGCAGCGAGGCGCCGTCCGGTGCGACGAGCGACATGATGTCGCGCACGTGGTCCGGGAACCGCTCGGCGTCGCTCGTGGTGCCGCTCTGGCGCAGCAGCTGCGTGATCACGGGGTCCGAGCCCGGCGCGCGCCCGAGCCCGAGGTCGATGCGGCCCGGAGCGAGCGCCTCGAGCGCTGCGAACTGCTCGGCGACGACGAGAGGGGAGTGGTTCGGCAGCATGACGCCGCCCGACCCCAGCCGGATGCGCGACGTCCGCGCGGCGGCAGCCGCCGCGAGCACCGGGGGAGTGGTCGAGGCGACCGCCGGCATGTTGTGGTGCTCGGCGAACCAGTACCGGCGATAGCCGAGCCGATCCGCCGCCTCCACGAGGGACATGGATGCTGCGACAGCTTGCGCGCTCGTCTGCCCGGTGCGCACCGGAACGAGGTCGAGGACGGACAGGGCCGGGGCGGGGGTCGCGGTGCTCATCGCTGAACGCAACCCCCGCCCCGGCCCTGGCATTCCGGACCGCGGCGACCGGCGTCAGGGCAGGCGGTTCGCCTTCGCGAGGTTGTCGCGCAGCTCGTCGGCGGTCTGCGCGACGACGTAGGCCGGACGGTCGCGCTCGAGGCGCCACGACTCGCTCAGCGGACCGGCGCTCACGGTGTCGAAGCCCAGCGCGTCGTAGACGCCCGTGACGAAGTCGATCGCCTCAGCGTCGTCACTCGCGGTGCCGAGTGCGCGGCGCTGCGGGTCGCCGGCGGCCAGCCCGCCGGCGTTGATGTCGGACGCGTACAGGTGGTTGAACGCCTTCACGACCTTCGAGGTCGGCAGGTGCTGCTGGAGGAGCCCCGAGGTCGTCGCCTCTCCGCGGTCGAGGGCGTCGATGTGCCCGTCGCGCTCGAAGTAGTAGTTGTTCGTGTCGAGCACGATCTTCCCGGCGAGCGGCTCGACCGGGACGTCCTTCAGCGCCTTCATCGGCACCGTCACCACCGCGATGTCGGCGGCTGCCGCAGCGTCGGCGGCGGTCGCCGCACTCACCTTCGGTCCCAGTTCGTCGACGAGCCCCGCGAGGCTCTCGGGTCCGCGTGAGTTCGAGATCACGACGTCGTAGCCGAGTCCCGAGAAGGCACGGGCGAGCGCGCTGCCGATGTGTCCTGCACCGATGATTCCGATCGTGGTCATGTCGACCCGCAACCTCGGGGCGCAGCATCCCATTCCGGATCCGTCACGGAAGGATAGTCAGGAAACGTTTTCGCGATTCGGCCCGCCACCGCACGAGGCCGTGTGACGATGTCCGCATGGATTACACCCACCTCGGACGAACCGGCACCTCCGTCTCGCGGATCGTGCTCGGAACCATGAACTTCGGCGACCGCACCTCGGAGGAGGACTCGTTCGCCATCCTCGACCGCGCGCTGGAACTCGGCGTCAACTTCATCGACACCGCCAACGGCTACGGCGGCTCGGGTGGCCGCGGCGCCACCGAAGAGATCATCGGGCGCTGGTTCGCCGCCCGTCCCGGCGTCCGTGACGACGTCGTGCTCGCCACCAAGGTGCACTCGCCGATGGTCGATCCGACCGCCGACGGCGACGTGGTCAACGCTCGCGGCGCGTCCGCGTGGCAGGTGCGGCGCGAGGCGATCGGGTCGCTCAAGCGCCTGCAGACCGACCGCATCGACCTGTACCAGTTCCACCACATCGACCGGCACATCTCGTGGCAGGAGCTCTGGCAGTCGATGGAGGTGCTCGTCGCGAAGGGCGACGTCGTCTACACCGGCAGCTCGAACTTCGCGGCGTGGAACATCGCCCAGGCCAATGAGGTCGCGGCCCAGCGCCACTTCCTCGGGCTCGTGAGCGAGCAGTCGCTGTACAACCTCACGCAGCGCTCGATCGAGCTCGAGGTGATCCCGGCGGCGCAGAACTACGGCCTCGGCATCCTGCCGTGGTCGCCGCTCGCCGGGGGACTTCTCAGCGGCGGATCGACGGATGCTGCCGCCCGGTCCGGATCCGAGCGCATCACGTCGCAGCGCGCCGAGCGCCGCGACCAGATCGCCGCGTACGAGGCGTTCGCGCAGGAGCGCGGCTGGACCCCGTCGGCACTCGGCCTCGCGTGGCTGCTGCACCAGCCCGGCGTGACCGGTCCGATCATCGGACCCCGCACGGTCGCCCAGCTCGAGTCGGCCGTGACGGCGCTCGACATCCACTTGAGCGGGGAAGACCTCGCGGCGCTCGATGAGCTGTTCCCCGGCCCGGGCGGGCAGGCTCCGGAGGCCTACGCCTGGTGACACAGCGAGCGGGTCGTGCGCTCAGGAGCGCGCGGCCCGCTTGACGTGCTCGTACGCAGCGAGCGCCGCCTTGCGCGTCTCGCCGAGATCGACGAGAGGCTCGGGCCCGTCGTCGCCCAGCGACTCGGGGGCCCACTCGCGCTGGTAGTGCCCGTCGGCGTCGAACTTCTTCGCCTGCAGCTCGGGGTTGAAGATCCGGAAGTACGGTGCGGCATCGGCGCCCGAGCCGGCGACCCACTGCCAGTTGAACGGGTTGTTCGCCTCGTCGGCGTCGACGAGCGTGTCCCAGAACCACTCCTCGCCGCGCCGCCAGTCGATGAGCAGGTTCTTCACGAGGAAGGATGCCGCGACCATCCGCACCCGGTTGTGCATGTAGCCGGTCGTCCAGAGCTCCTTCATGCCCGCGTCGACGAGCGGGACGCCGGTGCGCCCCGACTGCCACGCCTCGAAGTGCGTGGGCTTGAGCCGCGGCCACGGGAACGCGTCGAACTCGGACCGCAGGTTCTTCGTCGCGAGCTCCGGGAAGTGGAAGAGCGTGTGCCACGCGAACTCGCGCCAGCCGAGCTCGGAGAGGAACCGCCCGCCCTGCCCGGCCTCGACCGTCTCGTGCCACACGGTGTACGGGCTCACCTCGCCCCACCGAAGTCGGGGCGACAACAGCGACGTCGCGCCGGCCGCCGGCTCGTCGCGCGCCCGGTCGTACGCGGCGAGGTCGTCGTCGAGGAATTCGCGCAGCCGCCGTCGTGCCGCGGGTTCGCCCGGCTCCCACGTCTCGCGCAGCCCGCCCGCCCAGTCCGGGCGGCGGGGGAGCAACCCCCAGTCATCGAGGGAATCGGATGCTGCGCCCCCGCGCACGCCGTCGACCTCGCGCGGCTCCGGCAGCGGTGCCCGCGGCGACGGCAGCGCGAGGCACGCGCGCCAGAACGGGGTGAACACGGAGAAGTGCGTTCCGGCACCGGTCTTCACGGTCCACGGCTCGAAGAGCAGCGAGCCGGCGAAGGAGGCGACCTCGACGCCCTCCTCGCGCAGACCCGCCTTGAGCGCGGCGTCGACCTCCCGCTCGGGGCCGCCGTAGCGCCGGTTCCAGAACACGGCGCCGGCCGAGGCATCCGTCACCAGCTCCCGTACGACGCGCTCGGCCGGGCCTCGGCGCAGGACGAGGGTCGCGTCGCGCTCGCGCAACCGCTCGTCGAGGGACGCGAGCGAGTGGTGCAGCCACCACCGTGCGGCACCGCCGAGCGGGCGGATGCCGGGGGATTCCTCGTCGAGCACGTAGAGCGCGACGATCGGCTCGCCGCGGTCGATCGCCGCGCGCAGCGCCGGGTTGTCGGCGAGGCGGAGGTCATCGCGGAACCACACGATCGAGGGGCCGGCCATGTCCCCATCCTGGCGCGATGCCGACGCCGCTCGACCCCTGTTGACACGATGCGCATCGTCTGTCTGCGACGACTGCTGCAGTTTCCGGCAACCGCTGCGTCGCGCGACGCAGCGGTTGCCGGAACGTGCAGCACGTGAGACTCGACCCCGCGCAGACGGCTTGCGCAGGCTTGCGGGATCCTGCAAGTTCTTGCGTACACTGAGCGCATGTCGAAGCGTCTCGCCGAAGTGGCGCGCAAGGTCGGTGTGAGCGAAGCCACCGTCAGTCGCGTGCTCAACGACAAGCCGGGTGTCTCGGAGGCCACGCGGCAGGCCGTGCTCACGGCGCTCGACGTGCTCGGGTACGAGCGGCCGACCAAGCTGCGTGGCGAGCGCGCGCGTCTGGTGGGTCTCGTGCTCCCCGAGCTGCAGAACCCGATCTTCCCCGCGCTCGCCGAGATCATCGGCGGCGGGCTCACGCAGAACGGCTACACCCCGCTGCTGTGCACCCAGAACGCGGGCGGCATCACCGAGTCGGACTACGTCGACCTCTTGCTGCAGCAGCAGGTGTCGGGGGTGATCTTCCTCGGGGGCAACTACAGCCAGGCGGACGCCCCGCACGATCACTACGACCGGATCCGGCAGGTGAACCTCCCGACGGTGCTGGTGAACGCCCGCATCGGCTCACTCGATTTCGCCACGGTGTCGACGGACGACGCCGCGGCGGCCGAGCAGGCGATCCAGCACCTGCATCAGCTGGGCCATCGGCGCATCGGGCTGCTGCTGGGCCCGCTCGATCACATCCCGTCGCAGCGCAAGCTCGCGGCCGCGCGCCCCCTGCTCGAACGTCTCGGTTCGCCGCTCGAGGACGCGCTCGTGGTGCGGGGTCTGTACTCGCTGGAATCCGGCCAGGCCGGGGCTTCTCGCCTCTTCGCCGCGGGCGCGACCGCCATCGTCTGCGCGAGCGACCCCCTCGCGCTCGGTGCCGTCCGCGCAGCTCGTCGGGCGGGCCTGCGGGTCCCGGCCGACGTGAGCGTGGTGGGCTTCGACGACTCCTTCCTCATGAGCTGCACCGAGCCGCCGCTGACGACGGTGCGCCAGCCGATCGAGTCGATGGGTCGCACCGTGATCGAGCTCCTGCTCTCCCAGATCGCCGGCACGACCGCGGCCGGGGACGAACTCCTCTTCGAGCCCGAGCTCGTGCTGCGGTCGTCGACGGGCCCCGCCTCGGCCTGACCTCAGCCCGAGGCGACCTGGATCGAGCTCGGTTCACCGTCCGTTGGGCGATGGGCGCTCCAGCGCCCGAAGGCGAAACGCCTCGAGTCTGCGGAAGCGTTCGGATCGAGGTGTGCGCCGCGCCTGAGGCGTTTCGTCTCGCTCCTTCCCCGCTCGCTCAACGAGCGAGGGGAGCGCACCGCGCAGCGGTCCCCATTCTTCACCGACTCAGCCTGGTAATCGTAATCTTGCAAACATCTGTCCAAGACTTGCAACCTCAACATCGATCCAATACATTCAACGCATCACGTCCTTCCCATCGATGAGGAGACCCGTGGACACCGAGGTCCTGACCCGCGGCCCCCGAGCCGTTCCTGCGAGCGACAACCCGCTGTGGTGGCGGTCGGCCGTCATCTACCAGGTCTACGTGCGGAGCTTCGCGGACGGGAACGGCGACGGCACGGGCGACCTCGCCGGCGTGCGGGCGCACCTCGGCTACCTCAAGGACCTCGGCGTGGACGCCATCTGGTTCAACCCCTGGTACCCGAGCCCGCTGGCCGACGGCGGCTACGACGTGCAGGACTACCGCGACATCGACCCGCGCTTCGGCACCCTCGAGGAGGCGGAGCTGCTGATCCAGGAAGCACTGGAGCTCGGCATCCGCACGATCATCGACGTCGTGCCGAACCACATCTCGGATCAGCACCCGTGGTTCCAGGCGGCGCTCGCCGCGGGTCCCGGCAGCCCCGAGCGCGAGCGCTTCTGGTTCCACCCCGGCAAGGGGCCGAACGGCGACGAGATCCCGACGCACTGGGTGTCGAGCTTCCAGGGCGAGACCTGGACGCGCACGACGAACCCCGACGGCACGCCGGGGGAGTGGTACCTGCACATGTTCACGCCCGAGCAGCCCGATCTCAATTGGAACCACCCGGACGTCCGCCGCGAGCACGAGGAGATCCTGAGGTTCTGGTTCGACCGCGGCGTCGCGGGCGTGCGCATCGACTCGGCGGCGCTGCTCATCAAGGACCCGGAGCTGCCCGAGGTCGGCGAGAAGCAGGGCCCGGGCGAGCACCCCACGGAGGACCGCGACGAGCTGCACGACGTGTACCGCTCATGGCGCGCGATCGCCGACTCGTACCCGGGCACCCGTGTGCTCGTCGGGGAGATCTGGGTGCCCGACATCGTGCGGTTCACGAACTATCTGCGCGCCGACGAGATGCACACCGCGTTCAACTTCGACTTCCTCGCGCGGCCGTGGGGTGCGGCATCCTTCCGTCAGTCGATCACCGCGACGCTCGAGGCCCACGCGCCGGTCGGTGCACCGTCGACCTGGGTGCTCAGCAACCACGACGTCACCCGGCCCGTCACCCGCTACGGGCGGGAAGACACCGCGTTCGCCTTCCTCAAGAAGCGGTTCGGCGTGCCCACCGACCCCGAGCTCGGCCTGCATCGGGCTCGCGCAGCAGCACTCCTTGTTGCCGCGCTGCCCGGCAGCCTCTACATCTACCAGGGCGACGAGCTGGGCCTTCCCGAGGTCGAGGACCTGCCCCTCGACCTCATCGAGGACCCGATGCACTTCCGCTCCGGCGGCACGGACCCGGGACGTGACGGATGCCGCGTCCCGCTGCCCTGGTCGGGCGACCACGCGCCGTTCGGCTTCAGTCCCGACGCGACCCGCACGTGGCTGCCCCAGCCCGAGGGGTGGAGCGGGCTCACCGTCGCGGCGCAGGACGCTGACCCGGCGTCGACCCTCAACCTCTACCGCGACGCGCTCCGCCTGCGCCGCGAGCTCCCCGAGCTCGGCGACGGTCCGCTCGAGTGGTGGGACGACGCCGTTCCCGTCACGAACGGCGTCGCCGGTCCCGATCTCCTGGCCTTCCGGCGCGGCGACCGCTTCGCGTGCGTCGTGAACACCGGCGACGACCCGGTCGCGCTTCCCCCCGGCGCGACCGTCCTCCTCACGAGCTCGCCCCTCGAGGCCGGCCGGCTGCCCGGCAACGCCGCCGCCTGGCTGCGGCTCGAGGGCGCAGCATCCCACACCCGCACCAACACCCCGGAGACGTCCGCGCCGAGAGGCTGACGCGGACCTCCCCTCAGAAAGGAAAGACGATGAAGTCACCAGCAAGGGTCCTGCTCGCCGGTGTCGCCGCTCTGGCGACGGTCGGCGCGCTCGTCGGCTGCTCTGCGGCCGGCGGCGACGAGAACAGCGACGGCAAGCTCGAGCTCCGCGTCGCGACCTTCCCGCCCGGCGCCGACGCCGCGGCGTACGAGGCGTTCGCCACGCAGGAGGAGCAGTTCGAGAAGGAGCATCCCGACATCGACATCATCGGTGTCGAGTACGAGTGGGAGGGCCCGACGTTCGCCGTGCAGCTCGCCGGCGGCAGCCTTCCCGACGTGTTCACCGTGCCGTTCACCGACTCGAAGACGCTGCTCGAGAACGGCCAGCTCATGGATGTCACCGCCGAGGTCAAGGAGCTCGGCTACGAAGACAGCTTCAACCCGATCATCCTCGACGGAGTCAAGGACGCCGACGGGAACATCTTCGGCTTCCCGCGCCAGGCCTACGCGATGGGTCTGCACTACAACCGCGACCTGTTCGAGCAGGCAGGGCTCGACCCCGACCAGCCGCCCACCTCGTGGGACGAGGTGCGGGAGTACGCGAAGGCTATCCACGACGCCACCGGCAAGGCCGGGTACGCGCAGATGGCGATCAACAACACCGGCGGCTGGCAGCTGACCGCGCAGACCGTCGCCCGCGGCGGGCGCACGCAGACCGATGAGGCCGACGGCAGCGCCACCTCGACGATCGACAACGACGCGACCAAGGCGACGCTCGAGTTCCTGCACGACCTCCGCTGGGAGGACGACTCGTTCGGCGCGAAGGTCGACCTCGACTGGGGCACGATCAACCAGGAGTTCGCCGCCGGCAACATCGGCATGTACACCTCGGGCTCCGACGTCTACACCGCGCTCGTACGCGACTTCGGCCTCGACCCCGCGGTGTACGGCCTCGGCGTCGTGCCGATCGAGGGCGACGACCCGGGCACGCTCGGCGGCGGCGACATCGCGGTGATCAGCCCCACGGTCGACGACCAGACCAAGGCGGCCGCGGTCACCTGGATCGACTGGTACTACATGCAGAAGCTCCTCGACGAGGACGCCGCCGTGCAGGACGCCAAGGCCCTCGCCGAGTCCGACCAGGCGGTCGGCACGCCGGTGCTGCCGGTGCTCAGCCGTGAGCTGTACGAGGAGTCGCTCACCTGGATCGAGCCGTACATCAACGTGCCGCGCGACCAGATGACGTCGTTCACCGACAACATCTGGGACCAGACGCCGGTCGGCGAGCCGAAGAAGTCGACCCAGGAGGTCTACGCTCTGCTCGACACAGTGGTGCAGACGGTGCTCACCGACGAGAACGCCGACATCGACGCCCTGCTCGCGCAGGCGCAGACCGAAGCGCAGGCGCTGCTCGACGAGTGAGGAACGAGTGGTCCCCGCTCCCACTCCCAGCGGCGCTGGCGCGTCGCTCGGAGCCTCAGGGGGCGGGGGCCCAGCCGTGACCCGGCCTCGCCGCCGGGTCGCAGCATCCATCCCCCCAGGCCCGTGCACCCGACACAGCAAGGTTGACGATGACCGCCACCCTCCCGGAGCGCCCCGCCCCCGCGGCGGTGCCCCCGCCCGCCGCACCTCCCGCCCGGCGGAAGAGCCGCCGCACCCCGCTCACCTGGTACCGCGGGGGAGGCCTCGCGAACCTGCTGTTCGTGCTGCCGATGGTGTTCGTGTTCTTCTTCTTCTCGTGGTCGCCGATCGTGCAGTCCGTGATCATGAGCCTGCAGAAGACGAATCTGCTCGTCTCGGAGTGGGTCGGGCTCGACAACTACGTGGCGGTGCTCACCGACCCGCAGCTCGGCCGTGCGGTCGTCAACACCGTCTACTTCGCGCTGCTGGCCCTGCTGTTCGGCTTCCCGCTCCCGCTGTTCGTCGCTGTGCTGATGAGCGAGGTGAGCCGGGGCAAGGGGCTTTACTCCGCTCTCGCGTACCTGCCCGTCGTGATCCCGCCGGTGGTGGCGGTGCTGCTGTGGAAGTTCTTCTACAGCGCCGACCCATCCGGCGTCTTCAACACCGTGCTCAGCTGGTTCGGCATTCCGCCGCAGCCGTGGATCTCCTCAGCGGTGCAGGCGATGCCGTCCCTCGTGCTCGAGGCGACGTGGGCCGCCGCGGGCGGGTCGATCATCATCTACCTCGCCGCACTCCTGTCGGTGCCGCCGGAGCTTTACGACGCGGCCGAGGTCGACGGTGCCGGCATCTGGCGCAAGGTCTGGCACGTCACGATCCCGCAGCTGCGCGGCATCCTCTTCATCATGCTGATCCTGCAGGTCATCGCGACCGCGCAGGTGTTCCTCGAACCGTTCCTCTTCACCGGCGGCGGGCCGGCGGGGGCGACGAAGACGATCCTGCTGTACATCTACGACAAGGCGTTCCGCAACAGCCTGGGCGGCGACTACGGGGAGGCCACCGCGGTGTCGGTGCTGCTCGCGGTCGTGCTCGCGATCCTGTCCTGGCTGTACTTCAAGCTCACGAACCGCTGGAGCACCTCATGACCACCTCGATCACGAACGCCGAGCGCCGCGAGGGCATGAGGGGATTCCTCTCGCGCCGCGGCGTGGGCGGTCGCCGTCGCGACTCCGTGGACGACATGTCCGAGCGGTCGATCGTCTCGGCCTCGGAGCGCCAGCGTCCCGGCACGCGGTTCGGGATGTCGCTGACCCACGTCTTCCTCTTCGTCACGCTCACGATCGCGGGCCTCGGGCCGATCCTGTGGCTCGCGAAGTCCGCCGTCACCCCGACGCAGGACACCCTCCAGCAGCCGTTCGCGCTGTGGCCGAACGGCATCGACTGGGCGAATCTGTCGACGGCGTGGAACGACATCCACATCGACCAGTACTTCTGGAACACGATCGTCATCGCCGCCGGCGCGTGGTTCTCGCAGCTGTTCATCGCGACGACGGCGGGCTACGCGCTCTCGGTGCTGCGGCCCAAGTACGCGCCCGTGCTCAACGCGCTCGTGCTCGCGACCCTGTTCATCCCGGGCATCGTCCTGCTCGTGCCGCTGTACCTCACGATCGTGTCGCCGCCGCTTCTCGGGCGTGACGCGAGCATGCTCAACAGCTACCTCGCGGTGTGGCTGCCGATGGCGGCGAACGCCTTCAACATCCTGTTGGTGAAGCGGTTCTTCGACAATCTGCCGCGGGAGGTGTTCGAAGCCGCGAAGACCGACGGGGCCGGGCCGTTCCGCCTCTTCTGGTCGATCGTGCTGCCGATGTCGAAGCCGATCCTCGGAGTCGTCTCGGTGTTCGCGATCATCGCCGCGTGGAAGGACTACCTCTGGCCCAAGCTCGTGCTGCCCGACCCGGCGGTGCAGCCGCTCTCGGTGCGCCTGCCCGACGTCCAGTCGCAGACCGAGCTCGACGTCTTCCTCGCCGCACTCGCCATCGCGACGCTCATCCCGATCGCGATGTTCCTCGTGTTCCAGTCCGTGTTCCTGCGGTCGGCCGGACTCGGCGGCGCCGTCAAGGGCTGACTTCGGGGATGACGGATGCCGCGGCCCGCAGCATCCGTCAATCTCACAAGCCGTCGGTGGTGTGGCCCTTGGGGACCACGACGAGGAGGGCGGAGGCCTCGACCCGGGTCTTGACCGAGAGCGCTTCGCCGAACTCGTCGCCGTCGAGCTGGACCGGACGCGCCTCGTGCGTCGCGAGCTCGATGCCGGCGCCGCGCGAGTAGACGACCGCGCTGTCCTTCGTGCGCAGCGAGAGCACCCGGCGGCCGGCGCGGAAGCGGCGGAGGAAGCTGTTGTCCCACGCGACGCGCCGCCAGACGAACAGCCAGCCGAAGGGTCCCTTGGGCTGGAAGATCACGATGTCGAGGGCGCCGTCGGCGACGGATGCCTCGGGGATGAGGTCGAGGCCGGCGGGGAGCTTGCCGCAGTTCGCGAAGAGCACGCTCTGCACCTTCGACGAGTGCAGCCGGTGTCCTGGCAGCTCGTAGACGACGCGGAACGGCTTCGCCGACGGCAGCGACCGGGCGGCTCCGTCGACGTAGGCGACCCAGCCGACGGTCTTCTTCAGCTGCGGGTTCGTGTTCGCGATCATCGCGGCGTCGAGACCGATGCCGCCCATCACGACGAACGCGTGCTCGGCGGTGCTGCCGTCAGGACGGGCGATCTCGGTCCAGCCGACGTCCATCGCCAGCGTGTCACCGTCGAACACGGCGCGCACCATGGCGGCGGGCTCGGTGAGGGGGAGCTTCAGGTTGCGCGCCAGTAGGTTGCCGGTGCCGCTGGGAACGATCGCCAGGGGCACCCCGGTGCCGCTCATCGCCTCCGACACCGCGCGCACCGTGCCGTCGCCGCCCGCGACCAGCACGGCGTCCACGCCCTCCTCGAGCGCCTGGCGCGTGACCTCGTCGCCGAGGTCCTCGACCGTGGTCTCGTAGAAGAGGGGCTCCGACCAGCCGGCCTGCGCGGCGAGGCGCGTGACCGTGTCGCGCAGCGTGCCGGCGTCCACCTTGATCGGGTTGTACACCAGCGCCGCCTTCGGCGAGGGGCGCTCGCCGTCCTCCGGGATCGGGCGGGCAGCACCCTCCGTGCCGGCACGACGCGCGTGGCCGCTCTCGTCGTCGGCCGTGTCGGGCTCGATGTCGGGACCGTCGGCGTAGGCCGCATCGGCGGGGTGCGGAGTGAGGTCGGTGGGGATCTCGCCGGTGCGCACGTCCTCGGCGGGAACGCCGTCGGTGGGAACGCCGTCGGTGGGAACGCCGTCGGTGGGAACGCCGTCGGTGGGATTCTCGTCGCCCGATCCGGATGCCGCCGCCATGAGGTACAGATTAGGACCCGGATCGCCGGGCGGTCGCATCGGACGCGGGGCTCGGCACCCCAGGTCTCCCCTTGCGGTCGCCGACTAAGCTTGCAGCGTGATCGATCCCGTGCTGCTTCGCGACAATCCCGAGCTGGTCAAGCGCTCGCAGGAAGCACGGGGAGAGTCACCAGATACCGTCGACGCCGCCGTCGAGGCCGACCGCGCGCGACGTGCCGCCATCACCGCCTTCGAGGAGCTCCGCGCCGCTCAGAACGCGCACGGCAAGAAGGTCGCGCAGGCGCCCAAGGAGGAGAAGGCCGCGCTCGTCGCCGAGGCCAAGGATCTCAGTGAGCGCGTGAAGCAGGCCCAGCACGCGGTCGCCGCGGCGGAGGAGGCATCCGCCGAAGCCTTCGGAGCACTCGAGAACATCGTCATCGACGGCGTGCCGGCGGGCGGCGAAGACGACTTCGTCACGCTGCGCACCCACGGCGAAGTGCCGGCGTTCGGCTTCGAGCCGCGCGACCACCTCGAGCTCGGCGAGAAGCTCGGCGCGATCGACATGGAGCGCGGCACCAAGGTGTCGGGCAGCCGCTTCTACTTCCTCACCGGCATCGGCGCGCGGCTCGAGATCGCGCTCATGAACCTCGCGCTCGACCGGGCGCTGCAGGCCGGCTTCACGCCGATCATCCCGCCGACGCTGGTGCGCCCCGAGGTGATGCGCGGCACCGGCTTCCTCGGCAAGCACGCCGCCGAGGTCTACCACCTCGAAGACGACGACCTCTACCTCGTCGGCACGAGCGAGGTGCCCCTCGCCGGCTACCACATGGACGAGATCCTCGACCTGTCGCGCGGCGCGAAGCGCTACGCCGGCTGGTCCACCTGCTACCGCAGCGAGGCCGGCTCGTACGGCAAGGACACCCGCGGCATCATCCGCGTGCACCAGTTCAACAAGCTCGAGATGTTCGTCTACACGACGCCCGAGCAGGCGGAGGAGGAGCACCTGCGCCTCGTCGCCATGCAGGAGGGCATGCTGCAGGACCTCGGCCTGTCGTACCGCGTGATCGACGTCGCCGCCGGCGACCTCGGCTCGAGCGCCGCCCGCAAATACGACGTCGAAGCCTGGGTGCCCACGCAGAACGCGTACCGCGAGCTCACCTCGACCTCGAACTGCACGACGTACCAGGCGCGCCGGCTCGACATCCGCTACCGGCCCGAAGGTGGCAAGACGCAGCCCGTCGCGACGCTCAACGGCACGCTCGGGACCACCCGCTGGATCGTCGCACTGCTCGAGACCCACCAGCGTGAGGACGGCTCCGTCACGGTGCCGGAGGTGCTGCGGCCCTTCCTCGGCGGGCTCGAGGTGATGGAGCCCATCGCGTGAGCGAAGCGCACCTGCCGAAGACCGGTTCCATCAAGGTCGTCGCGCCGAAGAAGGCCGCGAAGCTCGTCGAGCAGGTCGCCCGCGACACCGAGAACCCCGCGGTCGCGACCGAGCAGCTTCTCATCGCCCTCGACATCGACGGCACCGTCCTCCTCGAGGACGAATCGCTGAGTCCCGGCGTCGTCGACGCCGTCGAGCATGCCCACCGCGCCGGCCACGAGGTGATGGTCGCGACGGGGCGCAGCTGGGAGGGCACCCGCGGCATCGTGCGCGTGCTGGGCATCGCCCCCGAATTCGTCGTGTGCTCCAACGGCGCCGTCGTGCTCAAGCGGCTCGAGGCCGACGAACTGAGCTACGAGCGCTGGCACGTCGAGACGTTCGACCCCCGCGAGGTGCTGGAGCAGCTGCGGGTGCACCTGCCCGACGCCCGCTACCTCGTCGAGCTCGCCGACGGGCAGCGCCTGTACACGGAGTATCTCGAGGACTGGAACCTCGTCCACGCGCGCCGCGTGCCGTTCGACGAGCTCGGCGCCCAGCCGGTGTGCCGCGTGGTCGTCGTCTCGCCCGACAAGGGCGAGCAGGACTTCGTCGACCTCGTGAAGCGCATCGGCCTCAACCACGTCTCCTACGCGGTCGGCTGGACCGCCTGGCTCGACATCGCGCCGAAGGACGTCGACAAGAGCACCGGCCTCGAGCTGGTGCGCACCGAGCTCGGCATCGACCCCGCACACGTCCTCGTCATGGGCGACGGCCGCAATGACGTCGGCATGTTCCGCTGGGCGCTCGACAACGGCGGCCGCGCGGTCGCGATGGCGCAAGGACCGCAGGAAGTGCGTGACGCCGCGGGCGAGATCACCGATTCGGTGCGCGACGGCGGCGTGGCCGCCGTGCTCCGCCGCCTCTGACGTCGTCGGCTAGACTCGACGCTTGTTCGACGGATGCCTCCGCCTGGAGTCGCATCGGTCGGGAGGGTTGTCCGAGCGGCCGATGGACCTGGTCTTGAAAACCAGTGGGCAGCAATGTCCCGTGGGTTCGAATCCCACACCCTCCGCAGGAGTGAGTCGATGCTGTTGCGCGGCGTCGAGGCTCAGCCGATCTTCGACAGCATCACGTTGCGGGAGCCCTCGGGGCTGGCGAAGAGCGCACCGCAGTTCGCGTCGACGGTGACCTCGGTGTCGTTGGGTCCGGGCGAGTGCCGCAGCTCCAGCGGGCCCAGGTCGCCGTCGGGAAGCTCGACCTCGTACGAGATCGTCCGCCTCTCGCCCATCTCGAGGAGAAGGGTCCGGCTGACCGCGGTGTTGTCATGGTCGACGCCGGAACGGTCGCGGAACCGATTGCCCTGCCAGTTCGCGGAGTCCTGCCAGTCGCCCCGCTTGGGGTCGGTCGACAGGATCTCCGCCCCGGGAGGGGCGAAGAACAGCACGTCCAGCATCATCGTGCGCGGATCGATCCCACGGAACTGGTTGCGCAGCCCCAGCGTGTACTCGCTCTTGATGTCCTCGCTCATGCGACTGTGCAGGTCCATCGTGACCGTGATCGTGCGCTCCTCCACGTTGCAGCTGGCACGCTGCGTGTAGTCGAGCCAGTAGTTGAGCTTTCCGACGGTGTAGTCGTTGAAGTAGATGCCGAGCTGCGTGGCCTCCGTCGTGTCCTCCCGGAGGACGCCGTCCACGCCGTACTCGTGCGCGAGCGACTGCAGGCCGTCATCCTCGAACCACGCGAACACACGGCCCTCTTCAGCGCTCCGCACGAGCTGATCCCACATCGCGCCGATCTCCCAGCCTCCGCCGGTGAGAGCGTCGAACATGACCGATGTCACCTCGCTGAAGTACGCGTCCATCGCGGCGTTGTCGGTCCCGAACCGCTCGTACGGCTCGCTCATCAGCAAGGAGGCCGTGTTCTCGGAGCTCACCGTCTCGCCGGAGGCCAGGGTCAGCGGACCCGTCGCCTCGAGCATGTGGGCCAGCACGATCGGGTCGATCGAGATCACCCCGTCGAACTCCGGCTTCCCGGTCAACTCCCGCGTCGCCTGGAACAGCTCTACGGCGCGAGGGAAGTGCGGGGTCATCGTGAAGTTCGACGACCAGTTCGCGAGCTCGAAGGGGTACAGCGAGCGGGTCTCCGCCGGCAGCTTGATGAGCGAGCCGTTGACCGTGTCGAAGCCCAGCGAGGGAAGTTCGCTGTACATCAGGTCCACGCCGTTCTCCTGGCCGAGCAGCTCCATCCGGCCGTTGTCGACCTTCAGCACCAGCCAATGCGCGGGCCCGCCGCCCGTCGCCCGGATCTCCGCCGGCGTCTGGATCATCAGCTGGTACAGCATGGGCTTGTCCGCGCCGGCGGCGTGCAGGATCGCCGGGAGGTGCTCCTGCACGATGTTCAGCGCCGGAACGGCCACCGCGATCAACTCCACCATCGAGTCGAGGGGTTCGTACACGGCGGGGAGCACGCCCGTCCGGTCCATGCCCGCGGCGATCGCCGACGCATCCTCGAGAGACGAGATGATCGTCGGCAGGACCGGTCCGGCCCCGAGGAAGGGCCGCAGGTCGATCCCGAGGCTGTCCTCGCTGCGCTCATCCGTGCCGGCGGCGGCCATCATGGCGACCAGGGGTGGAAGCGACTGCGACGTGATCGTGTGCACCGCTTCTGCCACGGTGCGCACCGCGAGCACGTTGTTGCCGACCTGGGGGACCTCCGCGGCGAGATCCCACAGGACGCCGTTCGACGTGGCTCGTGCCCGTTCCGTCCGGATGACGACGTCGTCGCTCGCCTGCTGCAGCCCGGCGACATCCATGGAGACGGCGGCGGCGGCGAGCACCTTCAGTTGCTCCTTCGCGGCTTCCATGTCGTCGCGGACCTGCAGTACCTGCTGCACGAACGCCCCGACGGTGAACAGCCCGACGAGAAGCACCGTCGCGACGGGGCCGACCACCACGCACAACAGGAGGTACCTGCGCCTGCGACGGAGCTGCGCCTTCGTCTCCCGTGCGGCGTGACGGGCAAGCGGGGTCGCGGCCGACCGTCCGCGGGCAGGACGGTGCTTCGTGGCTGGATGCGGTGCCGGCGAGGGCCCAGAGGCGGTCACGGCCAGGATGCTACCGGGTGACGGTGACGGAATTCTGACACGCGGGAGTCGATCGTCGCCGTGGCGCCCGCCCTCAGCGCACCCACAGGGCGGTGTGTAAGGATACCCCGATGCCTCGGCAGCGCTGTGACGTTGTGCGAGCGAATGATGGAACGACTGTGGAATTCTTGTCTGCGGTGACGTCGCGCGGGTTGCCCACCACGTCTTCCGCGGTGTGACGCCCCCGATCGGGAAGGGAACCGAGTGAGTTCGACGCACAAGCCCACGAGGCGCGGCCGCCGCACGGTGGCCCGTCACGGTGAGCTGTCGTCTCCGAGCCCGTTCGGTTTCATCCTGAAGCTCGTCGGCATCGTCGCCGCCGTCGTGCTGGTGTCGGGCGCCGGCGTCGCCGCGTACGCCGCCACGGACTTCACGGCGAGCTTCACCGAAGGCGCGGTCGAGCTCGAGGGGCAGGGCGCCGTCCCGCCCGACATCGGCGCGATCGAGGGCGGCGTCGATGTGCTCCTCGTCGGCACCGACGAGTGCGAAGAGCAGTACGCGTACCTGTTCGGCGACCGCTGCACGGGAGCGGACGCCGCGGGGCAGCTCAACGACGTCAACATGCTCGTGCACATCTCCGACAATCCGCGTCGCGTCACCGTGGTGTCGTTCCCGCGTGACCTCATGGTGCCGATCCCGTCGTGCACTCGCGAGGACGGCTCGACCACGTCGGCGACCACCAAGACGCAGATCAACGAAGCGTGGAGTTACGGCGGACTCTCCTGCGTCGCCAAGACGATCAAGGAGCTCAGCGGCCAGAACATCCCGTTCGCTGCGAAGGTGAGCTTCGGCAACGTCATCAACATCACCGATGCGATCGGCGGCGTCGACGTCTGCATCGGCAACGGCGGCATCAAAGACAAGTACACCGGCATCAACTGGCCGGCGGGTCCCCGCACGATCCAGGGCGTCGAGGCGCTGCAGTTCCTGCGCACCCGCCACGGCCTGCAGAACGGCAGCGACCTGGCACGCATCAGCAACCAGCAGCAGTACATGTCGAGCCTCGCGCGCAAGCTCGTGAGCGACGAGGTGCTGTCGAACCCGGCGACGCTGTACAAGCTCGCGGCGACCGCGGTCGACAACATCACGCCGAGCAAGTCGCTGACCAACCCGATGACGCTGGTGCAGATCGCGCTGGCCGTCAAGAACGTGCCCTTCGAAGACATCGTGTTCGTTCAGTACCCGGTGCTCACCGACCCCGCCGACGTCAACCGCGTGGTGCCCGACTACGACTCGGCCGAACAGCTGTGGGCGGCGCTCGCGGCGAACGAGTCGCTCGAGGTCACGCATGACCAAGACCTCACCGGAGGAGTGATCGTGGCCGACCCGCAGCCCACCGAGCCGCCCGCCGACCCCGCCCCCACGGCGACCGCCGACCCGTCGGCGACGCCCGACCCCAGTGAGACCCCCGTGGCGCTTCCGAACAACATCCCGGGCCAGAACGCGGCCCAGCAGACCTGCTCTGCCGGCAACGTCAGGTCCAACGGCTGATGGCATCGGACAAGCGGCCCTCGAGAGGGGGCCAGACGCCCCTTGCGCGCCACGGAGTGCTGAAGTCGCGGCATCCGTTCATGACCCTCTTCGCGATGTTCGGAGTCGTGCTCGCCGTCTTCGGCGTGAGCGCGGCGGGCATCGCGGCCTACAACCTGTTCGACGCCACGCAGACGATCACCGCGAACGCCGTCGTGCTCGACGAGGAGAAGCCACTGCCGCCGTCGCTGGGTGCGATCGAGGGCGGCGTGAACATCCTCATGGTCGGCACCGACTCGTGCGAAGGTGCGAACGCCGCGCTGTCGGGGGCGTGCCAGGCCAAGGCGACCGAGGGTGAGCGCAACGACGTCACGATGCTCGTGCACATCTCGGACGAGCCCCGCCGCGTGACCGTGGTGTCGTTCCCACGTGACATGCTCGTGCCGATCCCGTCGTGCCCGAAGGAGGACGGCAGCGGCAGCTACTCAGCGATGTCGTCGCAGATGCTCAACGCGTCCTACCAGTACGGCGGGCTTGCGTGCACCGTGCTCACGATCGAGTCCCTCATCGGGGATCAGATCGACTTCGCCGCGGCGATCCGCTGGACCGGCGTCATCAACATGTCCGACGCCATCGGCGGCGTCGACGTCTGCGTCGCCGGCGACATCAGCGATTCGCACACCGGACTCAAGCTGACCGCAGGCACCCACACGCTGCAGGGTGTGCAGGCGCTGCAGTTCCTGCGCATCCGCCACGGCATCGGCGACGGCTCCGACCTCGGCCGCATCTCGAACCAGCAGCAGTTCATGTCGTCGATGGTGCGCAAGCTGCAGTCCGATTCGGTGCTCGCCAACCCCGCGACGCTGCTGAACCTCGCGACCACGGCGATCAGCCAGGTGCAGCAGGAGCAGCTCGTTTTGAGCTCCGGCCTCACGAACCCGACGCTCATGGTGCAGATCGCGATGGCGGTCAAGGACGTGCCGTACGAGGACATCGTCTTCGTGCAGTACCCGACGCGCTACGCCGCGGGCGACGGCGCCAGCCGCGTGATGCCGGTGAAGGATGCCGCGAACGTGCTCTTCGAGGCGCTCAAGGCCAACCAGCCGCTGACGCTGACGGGCGACGCGAGCCAGGGCTACGGCGTCGAGGTGACCGGCGAGGCCGTCAAGCCCGAGGCGGCTCCGACGCCCGCCGCGACCGAGGCCGCCGGCGAGACGCCCGCGGCTGAAGCTCCGGTCACCGAGACTCCGGCGGCGGAGACGCGTGTCGAGCTGCCGTCGGCGATCGCGGGGCAGACCGCGGCGCAGACCACCTGCACGCAGCCCGAGGGCCGGTAGCCGACCAGCTGTCGTCGCTCGGATGCGCTGATTCGCCCACGTGAGCTCCAGCTCACACGGGGTGGCCGAGGCTGTCGGTGCGGTCGGACTGCGTCGAGAACTTCGAGATGAAGACGAGCCAGCTGCCGTCGGGCTGCTGCGTCGCGACGCCGCCGTCCTGCCAGATGCCGTTCTCGGGGAACCATTGCGACCCGGCGGGGTCGCCCTGGTTCTGATGGACGTTATGGATGCCTTGCACCGACGCCGGTGCCGCGCCCTCGGGGAACGGCTCGCCCCAGACGAGCGTGAGCGCGCCGACGTGCAGCGTCGCCTCCAGCGCCTGCGACGCCTGGAGCTGGTCGCCGGAGCGCCACGGCCGGAGGAACGTCACCCAGAAGGGCGAACGATCGGCCGCCACGGCATCCCGTGCACGGAACAGCCACTGCAGGAACCAGCGGATGCCGACGACCCGCAGCTCGCGGTGCCGGATGACATCGAGGGCGCCCGACGTGGGGGAGGAGAGGAGCTTCGTGAAGCCCAGAGCAGGCGGCGCAGGCCAGCCCAGCCTCGCGCCCGTGGTGCGGATGGTCTTCCACGGCACCCCCGCGGCGGAGTTCTTGCTGTCGACGTCGACCGCGACGCGGTAGTCGCGGGCCCCGCTGCGCAGCTTCAGGTCGACGTGCCACCATCGCCCGAACTCGTCCGGGTCGTCGCGCTCGTGCGACTCGAGGGTTCCGCTGAGCACTCCGTACTGTGTGAACGGCATACCGGGATGAGCGAGCCGCGACCACCGGTGATACCCACGGCGGATTCCACGCGTGCAAGAAGCGGTCCCGGTCTCGGTTATGATTGCTGGGTGCATCCGCGCCCTCGCGGCCGGATGCCTGGAGACGTCGCATAGTCAGGCCTAGTGCACCACCCTGCTAAGGTGGAGTCCTCGCAAGGGGACCGAGGGTTCAAATCCCTCCGTCTCCGCAGAGTTAGATGGCCCGAGATCCCTTGAAAACACTGGGATCGCGGGCCATAGGCATTTCATAGAATCCCGATTTGCGTCCCGTTTGCGTCAGAAGCGCAAAGAGGGGGTGATGAACGCGCTGCGAGAGCCCGATCTCATCGGGCTCTGCTGGTGCCTTGTGGACTCAGCTCGTGGGTCGGCCGAGCAGTCGCGTCACGCCAGCCTTGTCGGCCGCAGAGTTCAGTGCGTCCGACACGGAGTCCAGGTCCGTGTCGAACAGATCAGAGTAGACGTCGAGCGTCATGGCCGCAGATGTGTGGCCGAGCATTCTCTGAATCGTCTTCACGTTGGCGCCCGCCTGAACCGCGAGCGATGCGGCCGTATGCCGCAGGTCGTGCGTCGTCATCGGCGGCAGGTCCGCCTCTGCGAGAGCCGTCTTGAACCACGACTTCGACCCGTCACTCGAGCGGGTTCGACGCAGATGTTGCCCGTCCCTTCCGGGGAACACGAGTGCTGCCCGCGGCCGGCCTTCGACGGTGGCGGCCAATTCGTCCAGCAAGAACCTGGGGATCGGTACGAGCCGACCGCTGTGCGACTTCGGCGTGCCGACGTGGATCTTGCCGTGGACTTCGACAGCGTTCGTGGTGACATGCAATCGGCCGCGCTCGAGGTCGAGATCCATCACACGCAGCGCGATCGCCTCGCCCCACCGAATTCCCGTGTAGGCGAGGACGAGAACGAGGAGCTTGCGCTCGCCGGACGCCTGCGCCAGTCGCGCGACTTCCTCGTGGCTGAGGTAGCCGTGTCGCCCGCGCGTCTTGCGCGGTAGTCCGATCCGTCCCATTCGTGCGGGGTTCGAGGGGATGCGGCCGTCGTAGACGGCGTCGTCGAGAATGCTCGCAAGCACTCCGAAGGTACGAATCGTCACGGTGGCGCCGGTCTCCTGCGTGAGCTTGGCAACCCACGCGCGCACGTCCGTGTGTCGGATATCCCCGACCTCCCAGCGACCCCAGGTCGGCTGCACTCTTAGTCGCCATGCAGTGGACACTGGCGCGAACGACGAAGGCTTCATCGAGTGCCGCTTCGCCTCTAGCCACAGTTCGCCCAGAGAATCCACCGTGACTCGGGCAGCTTGCGGATCGATGAAGCTGCCTTTCGCGCGCGACGATTCGACGTCAGCCAGCCAGAGTTCGGCATCGCGTTTGCGGACGAAGCCTCGCTTCCCGCCTCTCGTGCCATCAGGCTTCTGATAGCGCACCTCGTATCGCTTGCCATTAGCCGAGGCGTACGGGCGAACGCTACCCACCGGCCGGTCGACCGGCGTTGTAGTTCACGCCTTCGAGCCGGCCCGTTTTGCGGGCGTCGATGATCCACTGCGAAGCCGTTCGGTGCGGAATGCCAAGCTCCTGTTGGATCAGTTGCGCAGGCGGCAGTCCGGCAAGCGCAGCCGTGCCGTACAGGAGCTCGATTGCTTCCATCCGTGCCGCCCCGCCCCCACGCCGCACAACCTCGGCAGCAACAGCTGGTGGCAGGATTCGGCCCGCAGCAGTCGTCAGTTCAGCGATGCAGATCCACTTCGCGAGTGGATCTTGTTCCTCATCAAGAGTGAGGAAGATGCATCGCGGTGCCGCGTTCTGGACGATGGCTTGCATCCCGACCTTCGCGACCGTGGGGTAATTCAGTTCAACATCGTCCTGCGTCGCGACGTTGGTCACGCCTTTGATGACGTACCGTCCCGCGCTGCGTACGTAACGCACCGTGAGAGACGTCGCGATGCCGAGTGCCTCGTTCGTCGATGCCGCAACGAACTCAGGGGCAATGCGCAGTGCGGACCCGACTGACTCCGTGGCGTCGCGCCAAGTGAGTTCCTGACCGTCGGGTGTCTTCACGTCGACCTTCACCCCCTTAGTTTGTCTAACCGCACGATGCTTGCCCATCACCTCTTGTAAAGCGTATCAGAAAGTGCTTCACTCATGTTGAACCTACTGGAACATAGGCACGGAGGTCTGAACATGGCAAGCATCATCGACCTGCGATCGGAGGACCCGGAACACACGTTCCTAACTCCCCAAGAACTCGCCGACATGCTGCAGACGATCCCTCTCAGCAGACTCGGCGCGTGGCGTCGGAACGGGGAGGGGCCCAGGTATCTGAAGTGGGGACGCACCGTCGTCTACAAGCTGTCCGACATCGACGCGTGGCTCCAGGAGTCCACGCATCGATCGACGAGCGACCGAGTCCCTGCGGCTCGGAGGCCGCGGTGAAGATCGTCGCGGTCGCCAGCCAGAAGGGCGGCGTGGGAAAGACCACCGTCGCGATGCAGCTGGGCGCGGCACTCGCCGCAGCGCACCGGGTACTCGTCGTCGACGTTGATCGCCAGCAGTCGATGGTGTCGTGGGCGGAGAACGCCCGCCATTCGCTTCCCTTCGACTTCGCAATCAGCCAGCATCCCAAGGCGCTGGGGCGGCTGGTTGAGCTGGCCGATTATGAGTTCGTCTTGGTGGATACCCCGGGCAGCTTGGAGGACACCGCGGTCCTTGAGGCGGTGCTCGACGCGGCTGATTTCGCGCTGGTCCCGCTTACCCCGGAGCCGTTGGCCGTCGATCCCACATTGCGCACGTTGCATCGGCTGATCGAGCCGCGGCAGATGCGGCATGGGGTGGTGCTGAATCGGATCGACCCGCGCGTGCCGGGCCAGTTGGAGCATTGGCAGGAAGCGCTCGATATGACGCTCGGAGTGCCCCGCCTGAATGCGTATCTCCGTCAGTACAAGGTGCAGGCGGACGCCCCGGTGCTCGGTGAGCTGGTCACGAGCATGCGACGCAACCGCCGCACTGAGGGCGCGATCTCTGACGTCACCGGAATCGCTCGTGAACTCGAGCACCTGCTGTCGCCGACAGTGGCCGGGAGGTGGTGATGATGCCTCGGATCGACCTCACCGAGAGCCTCGAGGACGCTCGCGCCCGGATCCAGGCGGAACTGCCGCCTGATCAGCGGGGGTTGGCGAAGTACGAGCAGCTCACGCGGAAGGAGACGTTGCTTCGGGATGACCAACTGCCGGCTCTGACGGCGCTCGCGCGCGTTCTGATGGGTCGCCGTCGCAGGAAGGTGGAGCGGATCACCGAGAACACGCTCATCCGCGTCGCGATCGACCTTCTCCTCGTCCACACCGACGAGTTGCGCGGATCGACCGAGGACGAACTCCGGACGTCGGTGACTCCCGAACTCCGCAACTCCCGCAGTCCCGAACACTCGCACTCCGCGACTGCGGAACTGCGCGACTCCCGCACTGCCGAAGTTGAACAGTCCGGCACCTTCGAACCCCGGAACTTCTCAACGCTCGAACCCGCAGTCGCGGGCAGTCCGGCGCCGCGCGTACCGGGGTCACCGAATCCGGGGACAAACCGCGCTGTGGAGGTGCGGCGATGATCACCGTCACGGTGTACTCGACCGGGCCGGGGTGTGTCCGCTGCATGCTTACTTGTCGATGCCTGACCGCCGCGAGTATCCCGTTCATCGTGATCGACCTCACCGATCACCGCAACGCGGCGCATCGGGAGTTCGTGACCGACGAACTCGGATACACAGAAGCGCCCGTGGTGCTGGTCAACAACGACCCGCAGCACCACTGGTCCGTGTTCCGCCCCGACCTCATTGACCGCCTCGCTGCGCGCCTCCTCGAGCAGGGGAGCAACCGGTGACCCCGCAGAACCCGGACGCTGAGCCGGACCCGGGTCGCGAGGAACGCCGGCAGCGTGAGCGTGAGGCACGGCGTCGCTACCGGGACGCGCACGCCGACCAGATGCGGGAGTACAAGCGGGCGTGGCGGGAACGGAACGCCGCGCACATCCGGGAGTACCGGGCCGCGTACGACGCCGCGCATCCCGAGGTGAAGCGTGCGGAGGCCCGCCGCTACGCCGAGAAGAAACGACAGGAGCGGCGGCGGAAGCAGGCGCGGCAGGTCAGTTCGAAGAAGTACTACGAGGCGAACAAGGCGCAGCATCACGAGTACACCCGGCAGTGGCGGCTGCGGAAGCTCGCCGCGGATCCGGAGGGCTACCGTGCCGCCCGGGCGGTGATTCAGCGGCGTTGGTATGAGAAGCACCGGGATGAGCGCAACGCGAAGCTGCGCGCCGAGCACCGGGAGAACCCGGAACTGAAGCGTGCCGCCGCCCGCGCCTACTATGCCGCGCACGCGGAGGAGCAGAAGGCGAAACGGCGGGCGTACTACGCCGCCAACCGGGAGAAGGTGCTCGCTAGCAACCGGGCCTGGAAAGACCGCGAGAAGCGCCGCCGCGACGCCGGCCTGCCCCCACGTCGCCTGCACACCACCCCAGCTGCAGAACGTCGCGCCAACAAGGCGGCGGCAGATGAGTTCTTTTCCCGGGTCCGCGTCGCTGAGGAGATCGCCGCGCTGCGTCGTCCACCTACTTCGGTCGACTCTTTGCGACCCACCCCGCCCGAGCTCGTGGCGGCGCTGGAAAGAGATAACCAGCGCGCCCGCATCGAACACGCCGTGGCGACCGACTTCACGCTGGCCAGCCACAGGCGCGCAGCAGAAGCACGCCGCTGGGTAGCTGCGAAAAGGCCATCGGGACGCGAACTCCGCGCCGCCGCGGAGGACGCCCGCATGGACGCGATCGGCAAACAGGTGAACGACCGATTACGCCACCGCGACCCGCCACGCCGACCACATCACCTCGACCCCGCCGCACCACACCCGATGCTGAACCCGAACACCACGATGGGAATGAACCGATGACAGACAACGCAACGCCCCACCTTCTCGACCGAGCCCACACCGACAAGGTTCTCTATCTGGTCGCGGTCAGCGCCTTTACCTACTATCCAGGCAAGGAGCTCGACGAACCGGGGTACACGATCGATGAAGACGTGACGGCGTGCCTGAACTGGCTCGCCGGGCTCACCGAGCAGCAGATCGATTGGTTCGGCGAGACGATGCGAACGCTTATCGCCGATCCGACCGCGGATCGTCGCCCGTTCCTCAACGCCCTCGAACGGGTCACCGCCGACTAGGGCGAAACATGAGGTGGTCGCCGAGGGGCCTTCCCTGGCCCGTCATCGTAGCTCCCGCCGGGGCGACTCCGTTCCGGGCTTTCGCGGCGTGTGCTCCCTCGCTGCGCTCAGTCCGCCACTCCACGGTCCCGGCACTGCGCGCCCCTCTGGTCGCTCACGACGCCTCTGCCAGGGAAGGCCACAATACAGGTCGGCGGGAAGGAGCGCGATGACCCACACGCGACGTCGCCCGCTGTCCCGAAAGAATCAAGGAGCAGGAAACATGAACACCATCACCGGCTGGGACCACCTCGAAGAGGCTGTCGACCAGCTCGCCACCACCTTCGCACGGCTGCTCGACACACCCGATGAGGTCATCTGCAGCCTGCCATTTGCCGAAGCAGAAGCGCTGGCCGAAGTCTTCGAAGCCGGCATGCACGCCGACGTCGCCGCACGTCTCATGCACCGGTGGGCGCTGACCGAACCCAACTGGGCGGACGAGCATGGCGACGCCATCCGGCACTGGCTCGCTCTCGACGCCAACGCCGCACCGATCGCCAACTGAGCCGAAAACCGCGGCCGGTCAGCTGACGTTGTCCGGGGCCGAGACGACACTAGAGACATCCAACAAACCGGGAAAGGGGAGCGAGCAGATGTCACTTATCGCGCTGAACATAGCGCTGGCCGTGTCGACGCTGTGCGCCGTGGGCCTCGTCGTCACGGTACCTTCGCTCGCCATCGCGGCACTCCGGGGCGACGTCACCCGTTCGCTCCGCATCGCCGGCGTGCTAGTCGGGATCACCGCATGCGCAGCGGTATCTTCGGCGCTGGCCGGCACCGGAGCTGTGGACTATCTCGTGTCTGCCTGAGGTTGATCAGCGTCGGAGGTCAGAGACCGTCGCACAGCGGCCTCGCTGACGCCGAGCGCGCGGCCAATCTGCACGAACGACCGGCCTTGCCTTCGGAGCTCGCGCGCGATCGCGACCTTGTCCTCAGTCATCACCCGTGGCCGCCCCGGTCGTCGCCCGGTGGCAGCCGCCGCGTCGAGCCCCTTCCGCGTGCGGAGACCGGCGAGCCGACTTCGTAGCCCTTCCAGCGCCTCCAGCACGTCGCCGGGGGACGCGGCGGTGGACGTCGTCGACAACGTCGGCTCGCTGAGACAGCGCAGGCTCACCCCGCCACGACGCAACTGAGTGACAGTGAGTACGAAATGGTCGACAGAGTGCGAGAGCCGCGCCGCCGTCGTGACCAAGAGGAGATCGCCGGGATGTAGCGCTCCCAGGCACGCGTCGAGTTCGGGACGAGACGCCGGACGCTCCTCAATGGCATCGATGAAGACCTGGGTCGCGCCTTGGTTCCGCAGCGTCTGCGCGTCCTCATCGGCATCATCGGTTGATAGAAGCGCACGCGTATAGCCGAGTGTCTCCGTCATCGCGAGAGTCCGCGGTCGGGCTGCGGCACCGGGATGACAGGTGCCGTGAGATCCGTGGCGCGGGGCCGCGCGGGGAGGCTTTGGCGCAGCGTGACGAGCCGGCCAGCGAGGCTCGCCTCGAGCGCCGGCCGCGCCCGGGAATCGGCAGGAAGGTCAAACGTCGGCAGCACTTCTTGCAGCGCAACCTGATGCAATTCAACGAGTAGTTCCGCCAACGGTTCCGGCGTCTTCTCGAGCGTCATGACGTAGTCGGTCATCGCGCGCAGCTCCGACAGCCAGCGCATCGCATTCGCGCTGGGCATCGCCGCCGACCTCGCACGATCCAATTCACGGACCGCTCCCGTGAAGCCGCCCGCACCGGGCTGCTCGACGTCATAGCGCGGCGCGCCGTCGCGGTCAATGATCGTCAGCCGGTCCACGTCGGCGGACGAGGTCAAGCGCTCGGCGAGGGCTCGTGTACCCTGCCAGCCCCCGTCATGGATCGCGACACTGGTGAACCGCGATGCGCGTCCGGCGCGCGCATCCAACAGATATCGGGATGCCGTCGACATGAGGCTCTCCGCTCGCGGCGTTCCCACCACGACGACCCGCGTCGCGAAGCCGTGCCGGCTGAACAGATCGGCCGTCGCGAGCGCGATGTCTGGAGTGTGGAAAGTCCCCTCGAGCAGCAGCGACCTGCCAGAAGTCCGCGCATGTGCGATGCAGCTGCGCAGCCAGTCTGCAGTCGACTCCGCCAGGATCTGCGGCGCCTCGACAGAACGCGAACGACTCAACTCCCAGAAATGCGGATGGAAAGCACGCAAGTCATCGCCGCTCAGCGCCACCGTGTCTCTGGGGGAGTCGGCGAGCAGAAGGGAGGTCGCACGCGACTTGCCAGCCCCCGGTTGCCCACCCAGCAACAGCAGGGTGGGAGTCTCCACTTGTGGGTGCGGCGGAAAGACGATCGGAAGGATCTGGTCTTCAAAGATCCGCAGCCGCTCCTCCTCGGACGGCGTCCACTCCGTCATTGCAACCTCGAGGTCAGCTCCGAGAGCCGCTCGTCGAGGAGCGCGCGGTGCAGGTCCACTCCAGCACGGTCGAAACCATCGACGCCGAGAACGCCTTGACGAATCTCACGGGCGGCCGAGAGCGATTCCTTCTCGCTCATTGCGCCCGTTGCCGACAGCCGGAGCAGAAGCGCGATCGCCGCATTGGCGGTCTCTCGCAACGCGTCATAGGCAACGACGTCGTTCGCCCGCCACGCTGACGATTCACCAGCCATGAGACCTCCCGATCGAAGTCTATCGCCGCGTCACAAACGTCACTGGCGGCATTTTGACGTGCACTCAACAGGCATGCTTCGATCACTTGAGCAATCCCCCTCGGACAAGCCCGTTGCCCGCGCCGGAGTCGAGACCCATCTTGACGGCTGCCGATTTGCGACTGGACCCAACCAACGGCGTTGGCGAAGCCTCCCGACAGACCTGATCGGTCAGCCGCGGCGGCTGGCTGTGCTGTCCGCCCGCCTCCGCGGGAGTTGTTCGCCATGAAGCCTGCGGCAGTCTACGGTCGGCGCCGCTGCACGCAAGCAGCTGACGCTGCCGGCTCCTCCGAGACTTTCGGCACGCGGTCGCTGCGCTCCCTTATCTCGCACCGAAACTCTCTCCTCCTCCGCCCTCCGGGTGGCACTCCGCGTCGCGCTCCCTGACCGGCACTTCGTGCCTTCACGGCGAACAACGAAAGGGAGAAGGACATGATCACCGCCACTGCCGGGACCATCGAGCACCTCGACCCGGGCGACCTCATCGTCGAAACCAACATCCGGACCACCGCTGCAACCGAGTCAGGGTTCGTGGACAGCATCCGTGCCAACGGGGTGCTGACCCCGATCCTGGCGTGGCGGGACCAGGACGGGGGAGTGCACGTTCGTGCCGGGCAACGCCGCACCTTCGCTGCCCGGGAAGCCGGCCTTGTCACAGTGCCGGTGTACGTCGTGGACGCGGGCGACGATGACATGGCGCGGCGGATCGTGGAGCAGTTGATCGAGAACGACCAACGCGAAGCGCTCACCGACGCCGACCGTCTCCAGGCGTGGCGTGCCCTGGAGCTGGAAGGCCTGTCGGCGACCGCGATCGCCAAGCGCACCGGCGCCACACGCGACCGCATCAAGACCGGCCTCGCCGTCGCCGCCAACGACACCACCAGCGGCCTCCTCACCGACGGCGGCATCACCCTCGACCAGGCTGCGATCCTCCTCGAATTCGACGGAGACACCGACACTGTCGCGGAACTGACTGAGGTCGCGACCACCGATCCTGGCTACTTCCCGGTCGCGGTCGAACGCGCACGACAGGACCGCACCGCTCGGCAGGCCAAGGAGCAGGTCGAGCGGGAGGAAGCTGCGAAGGGGCACCGGATCCTCGACGACCGGCCCGACTGGAACGCCGCCCCGTACCGGGTGCGCTCGCTCCGCACCGCCGACGACCAGCCTGTCGATCCTGACGCCATCCAAGGCCAGCCGGGGGTCGCGGTGTACGTGGCCACCTACTACGGCGGGGAGGCGCGGGCAGAGTACTTCGTCGACGACCCCGCCGCGCTCGGCTACACCGTCCACGAATACGCGCACCCCGGCACCGGCACCCAGTCGGGGCCGATGAGCGACCAGCAGAAGGCGGAACGGAAGGTGCTGATCGCCAACAACAAGGAGTGGGACGCCGCCGAAACGGTGCGCCGCGACTGGGTCACCCAGTTCCTGGCCCGCAAGACCACACCGAAGAACGCACAGACCGTGATCGCCGAAGCCCTCACCACCGCCCGGTGGAAGGTCGCCGACGGTCTCACCCGCGGCTCCTCCACCGCGAAAGCGCTCCTGGGGATCGACGACGGGCCTCGCGGTGACGAACTCGCCGACTACCTGGCTACGCACCCGAACCGCACCGTCCACGTCACCCTCGCCATCGTGCTGGGCGGCATCGAACAGCACACCAACCGGGACACCTGGCGCACACCCAGCCCCGACACTGCCTGGTACCTGCGCACCCTGCAGGACTGGGGCTACACCCTCTGCCCGGTCGAACGGATCGCCGCGATGCTCACCGACAGCGAAGAACCCGTCACCGAGTAGGCGCCGAACGGGTGGGCATCTCCCGGGTGTCCACCCGATCGGCCCCGTCGACCTGGATCAGGAGGACAGATCATGGACAAGCTGACCGTGTACAGCAAGCCCGGATGCGTACAGTGCGCCGCCACCTACCGGGCACTCGACAGCCACGGCATCCCTTATGACATCGTGGACCTCACCGACAACCCGGCAGCGCTCGCGTACGTCACCGACGAGCTCGGATACTCTCAAGCCCCCGTCGTCGTCGCCAGCGACCAGGACCACTGGTCTGGCTTCCGCCCCGACCACATCGATCGCATCGCCCGCACATGACTACCCTCGTCGACCTGTGGCTGCACGCGGCCTTCGAGGTCGATGCCCTTCGCGCCCAAGTGCGGTACCTCGAGGAAGCATGGTTGCGCGCCGAAGCCGACGCGGACTACTGGTACTTCCAGGCCAACAACAATGATCGGGGCGTGCCCTTAGCGGAAGGTTCTCACGCGACGCGACCGTGTCCGATGGCCAAGAAGGAACGCCGGAGCGACAAGCCAAGGACCCGTGTACGTCGGCGAAAAGGTTAGGTCAGGTCGACGGTGTCCGAGCCGGCGTTCGTCTTGACCGACTCGATGCCGTTCTTGGCAGCGGCTTTGGTCGTGTACGACTCCGACGACGCGATCACCTCGCCGTTCGCCGCCTTCAGGCGGAAGCGGAAGCCGCCTGCGGAATCGTTGTAAAGCTCGTACTTGCCGGCCATGTGTGCGCTCCGATCGATGGTGGGCAGTGCCAGACCACATCCTGGCCAACTCAGTCGAGCGGCACAATGTCTATCGGGCGAACCGTCGACGAGGGCGACGCGACAGCGCAGCGGGCGCCACGCATCGCAACGCCGGATTCCCAAGCGGGCGCTTGGGAATCCAGCGCGCGATCAGGGACCGCCGCCGTCCATCGGACACCGTGGTCCGGATGTGAGGGGCCGGGACGAGATCAGGTGCGAAGGCTCCATCGCATGTTGAAGCGCGAACACGAGTGCATAACGCGCGCGAGGGTCCCTCTGCGCGCGAGCCCGTCCCCAAGCCGAAGCTCGGCGGGTTCGGTCTCGAGGAGTCGTCGCAAGGGTAGTCCCACACCGCCGGGTTTTCCGAAGTGTGCGGTCAGTTCTGGAAGTAGCGCTCCCAGTGCAGCTTGCATCCGGGGTTGAACGGCGCCGCACACCTCGGGCAGGCATCTGCGCGGGCGTACTCGGCGATGGTAAGCAGGTGCCCGCATGGGCCGCAGAGCACTGCGCGCTCGTCGTGGGCGCCCGCCGACCATCGTTCGGCGTTGTGGCCGGCGGATTCGGCGTGGCAGAGGTGGCAGGGGTAGAACTAGCCGCAGCATGCGAACTTGATCGCGATGACGTCCAGGGCTGTGGAGTAGTCGATGCAGCGGGTCTCGGCATCCACTATCGCGCCGTGCACGTGAGGACGCTCGGGGCTCATCGCAGCCCCCGGGCGGCGAGGGCGTCGCCGAGCTGATCGGCGTGTTTGAGCGAGACGATGAGGAACGGCACGACGAAGGTGCGCAGGCCGGCGCGGCCGCCGCGGGCACGCTGGGCGTCGCGGACCTCTCCGGCGAGCCGGGCGAGCACGGGCACGGTGCCGAGTGTGACGGTCAGCAGCAGCGCAGCGCGCTCGGAGTCGACACCGACCCGGCGCAGCGGCCCGAGGCCCCGCTCGAAGGCGTCCAGGAGTTCGGTGACCCGGGTGGTGAGGACGAGGAGTCCGGCGAGCAGGAGGGATGCCGTGACCCGGGCGGTGTTGGCGATGGCGGCCTCCGGGCCGAGGAAGATGAGCTGACCGGCGAGCGTGATCAGGAGGATCCAGCGCACCGCGAACACTTGTCGGCCGAGCTCGCGCATGCCGCAGCGCCCGTCGCGGAGGTCGGAGGCCGCGTACCCGGCGATGCTGATCGCGGCCGCGGCTCCCACCGTCCACCACGCCGAGGGGAGCAGGAGCACGCCGAGCACCATCACAAGCAGCAGTAGCGTCTTGGGTCCGGCGGGCATCCGGTGCAGCCAGCCGTCGCCGGGGCGGTGGAGCGTCAGCATCGCAGGATCGTTTCGTATTCGGCGACGATCGTCGCGGGCTCGCCGATCGCCGTGACGCGGCCGCCGGCGAACAGCACGGCGGACTCGCAGCGCTGTGCGAGGTCCAGATCGTGCGTGACGAGCAGCAGCCGGTGGCCGTCGCCGTCAAACAGGTGGTCGGCGATGAGGCGGGCGTTGCGGGCGTCGAGGTAGGCGGTGGGCTCGTCGGCGATCACGAGGTCTGGCCGGCGGACGAATGCGCCGCACAGCGCGAGCAGCTGCTTCTGCCCTCCTGACAGGTCGTGAGCGGACCGCTCCGCGAGAGGTGCGAGCCCGAACCGCTCGAGCGCGACCGACACCCGCTCACGGACCTCGGCGGCCGGCAGCCGGTCGGCGCGGCGCGAGAACGCGACGTCTTCCGCGACGGTGGGCATGACGATCTGCGCGTCGGGATTGCTGAACACCAGTGCGGTGCGCCGGCGGAGCTCGGCCGCGTGTCGGTCGGCTTCGAGCCCCAGGATGCTTATCGCCCCGGAGGTCGGGCGGACCAGCCCGCCGATGAGCCGCGCGAAGGTGGACTTGCCGGAGCCGTTCTCGCCGATGACAGCGACGGTGCGGGCGGTGAGGTCGATCGTGATGTCGCGCAGCACGTCGGTGTCGCCGAGGCGGAGGGTCACGGCATCCGTTCGGATCGTCATCGCACCACCTCGACCACGGCCGCGATGCCGAGCCCGCCGCCGACGGAGGCGGCGGCGACGCCGAGGGGGCCCGCCGGCCGGCCGGCGCGCACCAGCCGGGTGAACAGCCGTACCAGCGCCACGGCCCCGCTCGCGCCCCACGGGTGGCCGAGCGCGAGTGCTCCGCCGTCGGCGCAGACCCGTGGGTCGTCGTCATGGACGCCGATCCGGTCGAGCACGGCGAGGCTCTGCGCGGCGAAGGCCTCCACGATCTCGAACGCCTCGACATTGGCGATGCTCGCGCCGGCTGAGTGCAGGGCGGAGTGGATGCCGGGGGCCGCGCCGATGCCGGGAAGCGCGGGGTCGCAGCCCACCACTGCGGTCGCGCGGACGGCGAGCCCCGGACGGGTGCCGGAGGGAGCGACGATGACGGCGGCGGCGCCGTCGCCGATGCGGGTGGAGGTGCCGGCGGTCACGGACCCACCGGGGAACAGGGCGGGCAGGCGGGCCAGCAGCGGCTCGGCTCCGCCGATCGCGTCGTCGTGCCGGAGGCCGGCGAGGGGCACCAGTTCGGCGTCGAACCGTCCGGCCGCGACTGCGGCGCGGGCGCGAGCGTGGCTGCGGGCGGCGTGCGCGTCCTGTCGACGGCGGTCGATGCCGTCGTGGACCGCGAGATCCTCGGCGGCCCGGGTCATGTCGGGGTCGGGGAAGCCGGGCGGCGCGAACGGCGCGCGGTCGTACGCGACGCCGTCGACGGTGCGCACCGGAGCCGTGGAAGGACTCTCGACGCCGCCGGCCACCCGGATCCCCTCGTCGCCCGCGCGGATCGCCGCGACCGCGTCGAGCACGGCGGCCAGCCCGCTGCCGCACTGCCGGTCGACAGTGCCGCCCGGCACCCCGGGGCCGAGCCCGGCGGCGAGCGCGGCGACGCGGGCAGGGTTGCCGCCCGGGCCCATGCAGTTGCCGAGCAGCACATCCGCGACCTCGACCGGCGAACCGGTCACGGATGCCGCATCGTTCAGCGCCGCACGGATCACCGCGGCGCCGAGCTCGCCGACACCGAGTCCGGCGAGCGCACGCCCGCGGGTGCCGATGGGTGTCCGGCGTGCGGCGATGATCACGGGGTCTCGGTCAGACGTCAAGGCGGGACACCTCGCCGTTCATCACGCGGCGCAGCGCTTCGGCGCGGGCGGGTTTGCCCGATGCGGTGCGGGGCAGCTCGCCGGCGTACCACCGGCGCGGGCGGTGAGCCGGTGCCAGGCGGCTCGCGACGATCTTCCGGAGGTCGCCGGGGTGGCCGTCGAGCTCGACGAGCGTGGCGACGAGCGCGCCGACACGTTCGCGGGGCAGTCCGAACACGATCGCGTCGCGGATCCCGGGAATCGTGCGCAGCACTTCCTCGACCTCCTCGGGCACGATCGTCGCCGACGCGCTGAGGATGGCGTCATCCGCGCGCCCGAGCAACCGCAACCGTCCGTCGATGAGCTCTGCGCGGTCGCCGACCGTCGCCCACTCGCCGTCTCGTCGCAGCGGACCGGCGGCGCCGGCATACCCCGACGCCACGAACGGCGACCGCACCCAGAGCTCACTGTCCCGGATGCTCAGCTCCACCCCCGGGAACGCGCGCAGGCCGTCACCGTGGTCGATCGCGACGAACGAGAGCTCTGCCGCGCCGTAATACCCGATCACCTCGACACCGGCGTGCCGGGCCCGCTCGCGAAGCGCCGCGTCCAGGTGTGACCCGCCGATGAGCGCGGTCCGCAGCCGGGGCGGGACGCCCGCGTCCAACACGGTCTGCAGCGCCTGCGGAGTACCGTGCAGACACGTCGCGCTCGTGACACCCCTCGCGCCCAGCGATCCCCGGGGACCGCCCGCCAACGCGTGGGCGATCGAAAACAGCGTGAGAGACGACGCCGGTGTGACGGGCAGCGCCACCGCATCATGTCGGCTCACACGGAGCAGGTCCGCCACCGTCGCGAAGGAGTCCGACCACGATGACGCGCTGCGCAACACGATCCGCGGACGACCGCTGCTGCCCGATGTCAGCGTCGCCCAGGCCGCACCCTCCGCCGCACCCGCCTGCACCGCCGCGGCCAGCGCCTGCTCTCGCTGGCCGGCAGGCCAGCGGGGATCACAGACCAGCGGCACGCGAGCGGCGTCACGGATCCGGCGCACTCGCCTGATCAGATCGGGAGCATCCGCGCTGACCGGAACGATCACGCCACAGCAGTGGAATCGGTGGCGCCCGCGGCGGCGCGCTTCGTCGCCCAGGTGCGACGGAACGCGCGCGGATACGCGCGCGTCAGGGTCACCACGATGGCCGTCGCGAGCACGACCTTCACCAGATCGCCAGGCACGAACACCAGGCTCGTCAGCGCCGTCTCGGCCAACGGTAGGCGCGTCACGAGGCTCTGCACCGGGATGCCGAAGGCGTACACGACGAGGATCCCGCCCACGAAGATGCCCAGCAGCGTGCGCCACGTCGTGGGCTTGCGGCCGCCGGCGTGCACGATGAGCCCGATCACGATCGCTCCGGCGATCCAGCCGAGCAGGTACCCGGCGGACGGCCCGAGGAACACGCCGATGCCGCCGCGCCCACCCGCCAGCAGTGGCATGCCCACCGCGACCAGCGCCAGGAAGACGGTGACCGAGAGCGCGCCGAGCCACGGCCCCAGGATCGCTCCGGCGAGCATGACGCCCAGGGTCTGCGCGGTGATGGGCACCGCACCGAAGATCGTGAAACCGCCCGGCAGGCCCAGCACGGCGATGATCGCGGCGAAGACGGCGACACGTGCCAACGCGGTCGCGTCCAGGGATTGCACGCCCCCATGGCGAGCGACGGAGGTTGCGGGGGAATCGACCATCGGAGGAGGTCCTCTCTATCGGGGAACCTGTCACCTGAACAGCGTTCACTAGAACGGTGTTCACTATAGTGAGCAACGTGGGGAGAGAAGCAACCGGCCGCGGACACACGCGCGAGGATGTCGCCCGCGCCGCCCTGCGGATCCTCGACGAATACGGACTCCCCGACCTCACGATGCGCCGCCTGGCCGCCGCACTCGAGGTCCAACCCAGCGCCCTGTACTGGCACTTCCCCAACAAGCAGAGCCTGCTCGCCACCCTCTCCGACCGCATCGTCGCGCAGACCGACCCCACGCCGGCCGACCTCGACTGGAGCACGCGCGTGACGGCCGAGGCATCCGCCCTCCGCGCCGCCCTGCTCGCTCACCGGGACGGCGCCGAACTGGTGGCGAGCACGTACGCGCTCGGGCTCGGTACCGCCCAGGCACAGGATCGGCTCACCGCAGCGGTCGCCGCCGGCGGGTTCGACGACGAGACCGTCGAACGTGCCACGTCGACGCTGCTGCACTTCATCCTCGGGCACGTCCAGCACGAGCAGCAGCGGCAGCAGTACCAACAGCTGGGCCTGCAGGACGCGACCGCGGACGCGTCACCTGACGGGGTGTCGGATGCGGCGTTCGCGTTCGGGGTCGATCTTCTCGTGAGCGGGCTGCAGTCCCGTCACGGCTGATCGGATCAGGTGGCGGGTTCGGCGTGCCAGGTGAGGTACCCGCCCGTAAGACTCGCGACGTCTGTCGCCCCGTGGGCCCGAAGAATGGGAACGGCGCGGGTCGAGCGCACACCGGAGGCGCAGTAAAGCACGATCGGTCGGTCCAAGGGAACTGTCTCAGGCGGACCCTGTGAGATCAACTCGGGAAATGGGACGTGAATGGTGCCTGGCAACGCCCCCGCGGCGTGCTCGGCAACACTGCGCACGTCGACGAGAGTGAAGGACTCGCCTGCTGCCAGCCGTGCGCGCACCTCCCCCGCCGAGATCCTCTGCACCTTCTCCGATGTGGCGGCGGGCTGCCTGATCGACGAATCCTGCCCCGCATCCGCCGTCGTCGTTGCGGGAGGGATCGGTTTACCACGAACCAAGGCGATGGTGCGGACAGAACCCTGCAGCGCGTCGATGACCTGCAGGCGCCCGAGCAGAGAGTGACCGATCCCGGTCAGGAGCTTCAGCGTCTCGGCGGCCATTGTGGACCCGACCATCGCGCACACCGCGCCGAGCACTCCGGCGACCTCGCACGGTGGTGCGTCGTCGTCGGCGGGGGGTTCGGGGAACAGGTCGCGGTAGCGGTAGCCGTTGCGGCTGGAGAACACGCTCACGTGTCCTGCGAACCGGTGCACCGCGCCCCACACCACCGGGACTCCGAGGGCTTCGGCGGCGTCGGCCACCGCGTACCGGGTGTCGAACTCGTCCGACCCGTCGATGACGAGGTCGACGCCGGTCAGCAGTGCGACGGCGTTGCCGGGGGTGAGCCGGTAACGCCGGGTCTCGACCCGCACGAACGGGTTCGACGCAGTGACGGCGTGGGCGGCGGAGTCGACCTTCGGCATGCCGACCTGGGATGTGGAGTGGATGACTTGCCGGCCGAGGTTGCTCACCTCGACGAGGTCGTCGTCGATGACACGGATCATGCCGACGCCGGCGGCGGCGAGGTACTGGATCACCGGCGAGCCGAGACCGCCCGCGCCGATGACCGCGACCCGCGCCGCCTTCAGCCGACGCTGCCCGTCGAGGCCGAGTTCGGGCAGTACGACCTGTCGCGTGTAGCGGGAGATTTCGTCGGGCGACAGGTCCGGCAGGCTCTCCGCGGGCAGGGTGCCCGTCGCGCACAGCGGAGCGGGTGTGCGTGGCGTCGGGTGCGTCACAGGTCGGCCCGCCCTTCCATCGCGGACGACGCGAAGGCGCTCTCGCGGCGGGGGATCCTGCCGGCGATCCGGGCGGCCCTTCCGGCGCGCACCGCGTCGCGGAATGCGCCCGCCATGAGGACGGGGTCGGCGGCGCGGGTGACGGCTGTCGCGAGGAGGACGCCGTCGCAGCCGAGTTCCATGGCGAGTGCCGCGTCGCTGGCGGTGCCGACGCCGGCGTCGAGGATGACTGGCACCGTCGCGCGGGACGCGATGAGCGCGATGTTGCGGGGGTTGAGGATACCGAGTCCGCTGCCGATGGGCGCCCCGAGCGGCATGACGGCCGCGCATCCCACCCGTTCGAGGTGGATCGCCAGCGCGGGGTCGTCGTTCGTGTAGGCGAGGACGTGGAAGCCGTCGGCGACGAGGTTCTCCGCCGCATCCGCCAGCTGCAGCGGGTCCGGGAGGAGGGTGTCCTCGTCGGCGATGACCTCGAGCTTCACCCAGTCCGTGTCGAGCGCCTCGCGCGCTAGCTGTGCCGTGAGGACGGCTTCGCGGGCGGTGAGGCATCCGGCGGTGTTCGGAAGGATTCGGATTCCGGCATCGCGCACCACCTCGTATAGTGCGCCGCCCTCTCGGGGGTCGAACCGCCGCATCGCGACGGTGGTGATCTCGGTGCCCGACGTGCGGAGCGCCCGGGCCAGCACGTCGAGGTCACGCGCCCCGCCCGTGCCCAGCAGCAGGCGGGAGCCGACGGACTCTCCTGCCAGCATCCACTGGTCGTCGTGTTCCGTGGTCATGTCAGCCTCCCTGCATCGCGGTGAGGATCTCCACCGCGTCCCCGTCGTGGACGGTGGTCGTGTGCCATTCAGTGCGTCGGACCACGGTGCCGTTGAGGGCGACCGCGATCCCTCGGATGCGCTCCGGCGTCAGGGGCGACGCGCTGATCGCAGGCGCCGCCTCCCCGAGGATCACCTGCGCGACGAGCCGGTCGAGCCCGATCGGAACCTGTTCCTCGCGGTCGATTCCGTTCACCTGGATGCTCATGCGGCCATCTCCTCTCGAGGGGATCGCGTCGCCGCGACCGGACGCGGAACCTCCGCGCCTTCCAGAACCGTGTCTGCGACGGTGCGGGCGATCCACGGGCTCAGCAGCACCCCGTGGCGATAGGCGCCCAGGGCCAGGTGAAGCTGCGGGATCGGCACGCCGTGGTCGTCGACCGCCGGGCCGAGCAGCGGCGCGTTGTCGCGCGTGGCGGGTCGCGCCTGGGCCGTCACCTCGACGACTTCGCACTCGGCGACGGCCGGGTAGACCGCGCGGGCGTCCCGGAGCAGATCGCCGATCGGCCCTGCCAGGGGCTGGTCGGCGCCGTCCTCCCGCTCGGTCGCTCCGACCACGAGTCCGCCGGCGGCCCGCGGCACCAGATACACCGCGCGTCCCCGCACCAGCGCACGGACGGTGTGCTCAAGCGGCGCCGTCCAGCGACCGACGCGCAGCCGAAGGATGTCTCCGTACACCGGCCGGACTGATCGCTGCACCCACGCCGGCAGCCCATCGGTGCGTGTCGAGTGCCCGCTTGCGACGATGATCGCGTCGACCGTCGTCCGCTCACCTGCCGAGTCCGTGACTTGCGGGCTGCGGTCGGGCGAATCTCGGGCGGGCGCGTCGATGTGAACGACGGCGGTCGGTGTGAGCCAGCCGGCGTGCCCACCGGCACGGCGATCGAGATCGCGCATGATCGCGGCGGTGAGTGCGCGCGGGTCGACCGCGTGGTCGCCCGGCGCGACCCACGCCGCGGCGACCGGTGCGAGACCGGGTTCGAGGCGCCTAAGCGAGGACGTCGTCAGCGGCTCGAAATGCCCACCGGCTGCGCTCGCGCGGCTTGTCAGGTGCCGTAGCGCGGCGCTGTCCGAGGCATCCGTCCCCACGGTGATCGTCGCGGCAGCCGAGTAGTCGACCGCCGACGGCTCCACGCCCAGCCGTTCGATCATCGCCGGGAAGAGACCGGCGGCCTCCCGGGCGAACTCGCGCAGGGTCTCCTCCCAGGGGTCGAACTCGCCGGTCGGGGCCAGCATGCCGGCGGCGGCCCAGGTCGCACCGCTGACGGGCTGCGGGTCCCACACGCGCACGGCGGCGCCGCGCACCGTCAGTTCGTGCGCGACGGTCAGGCCGACGATGCCGGCGCCCACCACGGCGACCCTCATCGTCCCACCACCATGACACGTCGAGCCGAAGCGATGCGACCTGGGCGCGGTAGGGTCACCTGGTGCTCCGCGACGACGAGACCCTGTACCTGTGCATCGACGCCCGCCCGACCGCGGCCGAGTTCGCGGCTCGCGTCGACGCCGCCTTCCGTGGCGGGGTCGACATCATCCAGCTCCGCGACAAGGTCATCGACGTGCGCACAGAGCTGTCGCGCCTCGAGATCCTGCAGGGAGTCGCCGAGCAGCACGGCAAGCGGTGGGCCGTCAACGACCGCGCGGACGTCGCCCTGATCGCCGGCGCACCCGTGTTCCATGTCGGTCAGGACGACCTGCCGGTCGAGGAGGCTCGACGCCTGCTCGGGAGCGAGGCGCTGATCGGACTGTCGACGCACGACCCGGCACAGGCGACCGCGGCGGCCCACCGGCCCGACCTCTCCTACTTCTGTGTCGGTCCGCTGTGGCAGACCCCCACGAAGCCCGGCCGCGCAGCCACCGGACTCGACCTGGTAGCCCATGCCGCGGCGCTGACCGCGTCGCTCCCGGACGCGCCGCCATGGTTCGCCATCGGCGGGATCGACCACCAGAACATCGACTCCGTCGTCGCCGCGGGAGCACGCCGGGTCGTGGTGGTGCGGGCGATCGCCGACGCCGACGACCCCGAGGCCGCAGCGCGTACGCTGAAGGCCCGGCTGTGACGGCTCACGCATCGACGCGGAGCGTCGGCGCGTCGAGGTAGACCGTCCCGCCGCTCGCGAGGAACTCGGCGGATTTCTCCCGCATCCCGTCGACGATCGCCGCTTGCGCGGACTCGTCGCCGAACCTGTCGCGGATGTCCTGCGAGATCCGCATCGAGCAGAATTTCGGGCCGCACATCGAGCAGAAATGCGCGGTCTTCGCGGGCTCGGCCGGCAGCGTCTCGTCGTGGAATGCCTCGGCGGTATCGGGGTCGAGCGAGAGCGCGAACTGGTCCTTCCACCGGAACTCGAACCGGGCCTTCGACAGCGCGTCGTCACGCTCCCGCGCGCCCGGATGCCCCTTCGCCAGGTCCGCCGCATGGGCGGCGATCTTGTAGGTGATGACGCCGGTCTTGACGTCGTCGCGGTCAGGCAGCCCGAGGTGCTCCTTGGGGGTGACGTAGCAGAGCATCGCGGTGCCCCAGCGGGCGATCTCGGTCGCACCGATCGCGGAGGTGATGTGGTCGTAGCCGGGCGCGACGTCGGTGACGAGCGGACCCAGGGTGTAGAACGGCGCACCGTGGCACACCTCGATCTCGCGCTCGATGTTCTCCCGCACCAGGTGCAGCGGGACGTGCCCCGGCCCCTCGACCATGACCTGGACGTCGTATTCCCAGGCCCGCGCGGTCAGCTCGCCCAGGGTGTCGAGCTCGGCGAACTGGGCGGCGTCGTTCGCATCAGCGACGGAGCCGGGGCGGAGCCCGTCGCCCAGCGAGAACGCCACGTCGTATCGGGCGAAGATCTCGCACAGCTCATCGAAGTGGGTGTAGAGGAAGTTCTCCTGGTGCTGCGCAAGGCACCACCCCGCCATGATCGAACCGCCCCGCGACACGATCCCGGTGACCCGGTCCGCGGTGAGCGGGACGTAGCGCAGCAGCACCCCGGCTTGGATGGTCATGTAGTCCACGCCCTGCTCGCACTGCTCGATGACGGTGTCGCGGAAGATCTCCCACGTCAGCGCATCGGCGTCCCCGTTCACCTTCTCCAGCGCCTGGTAGATCGGCACCGTGCCGATCGGCACCGGCGAGTTGCGGATGATCCACTCCCGCGTGGTGTGGATGTCGTCCCCCGTCGACAGGTCCATCACCGTGTCGGCGCCCCATCGGGTCGCCCACTTCAGCTTGTCGACCTCCTCCTCGATCGACGAGGTCACGGCCGAGTTGCCGATGTTCGCGTTGATCTTGACGAGGAACGCGCGCCCGATGATCATCGGCTCGCTCTCGGGGTGGTTGATGTTCGCCGGGATGATCGCTCGCCCGGCCGCGACCTCGCGGCGCACCAGCTCGACATCGCAGCCCTCGCGGAGCGCGACGAACCGCATCTCCTCCGTGACGATCCCGCGCCGGGCGTAATGCATCTGCGTCACCCGCCGACCCTCGCGCGCCCGCAGCGGTTCCGTCGCCCGCCCTTTCCACTCGGCGGATGCCGCGCCCCGGCGCACCGCCGAACGGCCATCGTCAGCGAAATCCCGGCCGCGGCCCAGGTACTCCTCGACGTCCTCGCGGCCGCGGACCCAGCCATCGCGGAACGCCGGGAGCCCCTCGGTCGGATCGCATTCCGGGCCCACTGTGCGATACACCTCGACATCGGCGTTGGGGGTGCCGTCCGGGGAGGGATCCAGCCGGATCCGGGTGACCGGGACGCGGGTGCCGGACTCCTGGTCGATGCGGAATGCGCTCTGATGGCGTGCTTGTACGACGGACATCACCGTCTCCTTCTTCCTACGCTGGTGCTAGCCAGACAGGTTCGAACGGTCCAGGGGGCATCACCCTGATCTCAGCCACTGCCGTGGTTCCCGCGGGATACAGAAGGCGACGCTAGCACGCCCAAGAACGCTGCTTCCGCGCCGTTACCTTCGTGGCCGTTGGCACATCCGCAGCCCGAGAAGGCCGCATCTTTGGTGCCGGATCTGACGGCGACTGGGGTCTCCTCGGGCGTCGAGCACGCGGACGACTCGATCGTGCACTGGTCGCGGGTCGATCCCCAACCGCGCGCGGCACGAAAGGCGGGCGCTGGCCGGGCATTTCGGCGGTAGCGGCCGACGTCGGGTGGGGCAGTTGGCGAGCGTGTGATGGCGGCCCGTTGTGGCCGTATGCACGATTAGGGAGGTCGCTCGCGCTCGTGTTCGGTCGTGAGAATTTCTCGAGACGCGGGTTGCCCTCCGGGCGAATAGGAAGGACGGCGAAGCTTTATCCTCGCTGTCCTTCGCTGGTCACGTGTCGCAGCCGATGCCGTCCTTGTCACGGTCGAGGTGCGGCGCGTAGCCCGATTGCCCCTGGTAGATCGGTGCTTTGCCGGCGGCGCGGACGGCGTCGCAGTTCTTGTAGTAGACGTCCGGCGTTGCGGGCGCCGGTGCGGGCTGCGCGGGTGCAGGCTGCGCCGGTGCCGGTGCCGGTGCCGGTGCCGGTGCCGGTGCCGGTGCCGGTGCTGGCGCTGGCGCCGCCGGCGTCGCTGGGGCGGGTGCGGGTTCCGGTGCGGCTTCGACGACGGGTGCCGTGGCGAAGGTGGAGGTGAACGCCTCTTGGTCGGGGCAGGCGCTCAGGATGCTGGCGATCGCATCGTGCTCAGCTTGCGTCACCCACAGGCTGTAGGTGGCCTTCACCGACACCTGCCGGGCGACGTACTCGCAGCGGAAGCCCTTGTTCTTCGGCAGCCACGTGGCGGCGTCGCCGTCACCTTTCTGCGCGTTGGCAGGGCCGTCGACGGCGAGGAGGTTGAGCGGGTCGTTGGCGAGCGTCGCGCGCTGGTCGGCGGTGAGCTGCTGGGCGCCCTTCTGCCAGGCGTCGGAGAGCGCGACGACATGGTCGATCTGCACGTCGGCGGACGTGTCCTGCCCCCGGACGAAGGAGATGGTGGTGGCGGTGTACGGATCGGCGAGCGTGCCCGAGTAGACGCGACAGTTGACGGCGTCCACGTCGGTCAGGTCGCGGGAGAGGATGTCGTTGCGGGTGTCGCAGCCGTTGCGGTCCACGTCCAGCCACCGCTGACCGAACTGGTCGCGGTCGTACCCGGTCTTCGGTGCGCGGCCCTTCACCTCGAGCGTCCCAAGCACCGCGAGCGCGGTCAGCTCCGAGGTCGCGGCGGTCGTCGCGACAGTCTGCGTCTCCCCGGCGAAGGCGACATCCGTGGTCTCGTCGTCCACCGGCTCGACGGTCGCCGTCGGCGTCGCCTCAGCGGTCGGCGTGGAGATCGGTGCGGCGATCGGCTTGGCTTCACGGCCCGCCTCGGCTGCGGCCGGGTAGATCACGGAAGTTGCCATGCCGGCGACGAAGAAGATGACGGCGGCGATGGCGGTCGCGACGATGGCGGTGTTGCGGGAGCGGAACCGGAGCCACGTCGGGGTGTTCTTCGCGAGCGCGACGATGCCGGTGATGAGCACGGTCAGGGCGACGGCTGCGACGAGAGGGCTGAGAAAGAGCAGCAGTGCGAGCCCGACGACGCCGATGACGATCCACAGCCAGACCGGCACACGCCGGCGCGTGCGCTTGCTGGGTGCGACGCCGGAAGGCTGAGCCGGCGGCGGGGTGATGTTGACGGTGGATGCCATGTGGGAGTTCCTTGGCGCGTGGGCGCAGTCGAGTGATGCTGAAGAACGAAGAGGGAGAGAAGCCCGCCGGGTTCCGGGGCAACCGGCTGAGGCGACGGGCGTTCGCGACGCCGTTAGCGGCGGGGTTAGAGGGAGATGTAGTTGCCGTTGTCGTACAGCATGAATGCCTGTGCCGTGTCGGGAACGATGTAGGCCGCGTAGCCGGTGAATGCGTTACCGGGATACAGCGTTGGACCGTCGGACATCGAGGGCATTCCGTCGTCGAGGACGATGTACTCGTTGGAGTAACGGTTACCCTCGCCGGTTGTGAGGAACAGGTCCCATTCCGCGAGCGATGGCTCCACGCCGTCGGGGTCGATGCCCGTCATCGTCAGTTCGACCACCACGTACTTGAAGCCCGCGGGGGCGTCGTCGTTGAACTGGTTCCAGCCCTCGACGAGCGCGTTCGCGTTCGCGTCGACGACTCTGCCGGTGAGGCTGTACTTCTCGCCGCCGAAGACCCCCCTAGCCACGTAGGGCTGCGGGAAAGGGCGGGACGCTGAACCGTCGGCGGCGGGCGCCGCCGGCGCGGCGGGCTCTTCCGCGGAAGGCTATTCGGCAGCGGGTGCCTCGGGCTCGGTCGACGGTTCAGCAGTTGGCGCTGCGGGGGCGGCGTTCTCGACCTGACGCGGTGAGGCGGCCGAGCTCGTAGTGCCGATCGCGGCGGAGAACGCGATCGTGGCGATCAGGCCGGCGATGAGGGCCACGCCACCCAGAACAGTCCCGGTAACCGCGAACGCCTTGCTCTGCTTCTTGACGAGCGCGAGAACGCCGAGGGCGACCGCCGCGATGGCGAGCAGTAGCCCGAGCCACGGCACGAGCCCGGTCAAGAACGCAGCGATCCCCACCATGAGCGCGGCAACGCCGAGGCCATTCCGGCGACTGGGCCGCACCGGCGCCGTGGTGACCGCCGGGGTCGTGGGCGACTGCGAGGCTGCGGTCGGCACGACGGGCGTTGCGGGCTCGAGCCACCGCTGGCCGTCCCAGTAACGCGATTCGTTGTTCGCGTGCGGTGCGGGATACCAGCCCGCGGGCGCCGTACTCGTCATTCTTCCCCAAAACCGGAGCGTTCGCGCTCCCCTGCATCGTCAATGAGATCCGCCGAGAACCCCCACGGCCTCCACGTCTCACGACGGATCCGTGGCGCTCGTGGTGTGGGACCAAGCGGTCGGAGCACCCGGGCAATTATTGGTTCCGTGGCCAAACTCCGCTACGAAAGAGTCTATGAGATGGCTATGCGGTTCGTATAGCGTGTCTATGCACTCTGTAAGCATCCTCACTGCACGCACCAAGGTTCACAGAGTCACCCTCTGCAGACAGTTGCACCGAGGCGTCGCACCTTGTCCGCTGCAGGATCGGGCGCGGATCGCAGGTCACGGCCATCCCGGTCACATCAAGCCAGCTCGCGGGCTATCGACGCCGATCGCTGCGACCGCGAGTGGTGTTCGCGGTCAGTAGGGCTCGCAGGCGAGTCCGTCGCCGTCCCGGTCGAGGTCGTAGATGTCGCTACCGACGACGCGTGCGATGCCGCTGAAGTAGGAGGGCCCGTTTCCGCTGCCACCCGCACAGTCCACGTCGCTATCGATCGGGACGCACGCGTCGGCGTAGTTAGAGTCACAGTGCCCGGCCGGTTGCGCGGGCACTGGGGCGGGCGGCGGGGGTGGTGCGACGTAAGTGCCGTTGGCGATCACCTGCGTGATCGGTTGCGTGGTGACCACCTCTGAGATGAGCTCGCGGCTGACTTCCTGCCCGTCGAGCAGGTGCACCAGGTAGGTCAGCGTCTTCTCGCCGTTCTGCCCGGGAGTGCGAACCTGGGTCTGTCCAGCGGGCAGGGCGCCGTCATCCACACGGGTCTCGGTGAACGGGATCGCCTCAGTCACCGCCTCTTCTCGCGTGCTCGCCACCGGAGTGGGGGTCGCCGACGGCGTCGTGCGGGCCGTGCTCGACTCTTCGGAGCGGTCGGCTTGCCCCGGCGACGGCAGTTCAGCGAACGGGGCAATGTCAGCGTTGCCGCTACCGCCCGTGTTCGGCAGCACCGCGGCGCTCACGCTTCCGGTCACCAGCAACACCGCGGCAGCGGCGGCGGTCACCGCGATTGCAGCCTTGCGGGAATTGAGGCGCAGCCACGTGCGGGTGCCCTTCGCGAGGGCCACGATGCCCGTGATGAGCACGATCAACGCGAGGACCGCGACGACCGGTGACAGCAGGATGATCGGGATCAGCGCCACCGCACCGATGAGGATCCACGCCCACACCGGCATCCGACGGGCCGCCCGTTCCACGGTCGGCGTGGCCGGTGGCAGTGGTTCGAACCACGTGGTGCCGTCGCTGGTGACGTGCGGACCCCATGCGTCGCCGTCCCACCACCGTTGCCGGCTGGCGTTCACCGGATCGGGATACCACCCAGGCGGCTGTGTCGTCATTGAATCTCCCCAGAAATCCATCCGACCCTAGCGGCCAATTCGCCGCGACCATGACCGAATGTCGCGTACACGAACCGGAATGGGCGAAAGCTGACGAGACCTTAAGGATCCACTTTCCTCAGTCGAGCTGGCGCGACCCCGAAGTAGGGTCGCGGGCGGAATGTGACTGCTACGGTCGGCGTCGTGACGCTGGAACTGGGGCCAGACGACAAACGCATGCGGCTGCGGTACGCCGGCACCTGTCGCCTCTGCGGGGAACCGCTCGACGCCGGCACGGATGCTGTCTACGAGCGCGGCACACGCACCGTCCGCTGCATCCAATGCCCCGGCACGGCCGAGACCGCCAAGCCGGAATCGGGGACCGCCGGTGCTTCTGCGCGCCGCGAGTACGAACGCCGCAAGCAGAACCGGGAACAGCGGATCCGCACCGCACACCCCAAGCTCGGTGGCCTCATCTTGGCCCTCTCCGACGACCGGCAGAGCACCCAGGCATGGGCGCAGGGCGCCATCGGCGAGGAACTCCTGGCGCAACGCCTCACCGAACTGCCCCACACGTTCCGGGTCCTGCACGACCGACGAATCCCCGGCACTCGCACGAACATCGACCACATCGTCATCGGTCCCTCCGGCGTGTGGGTGATCGACGCGAAACGCTACAAGAACAAACGACCCGCCCTGCACGTTGAGGGCGGCATCATCCGACCCCGCACCGAACACCTCCGGATCGGAGGCCGAGACGGCCGCAAGCTCATCGACGGCGTCCAGACCCAGCTCGCACAGGTCACCGCTGCCCTCGGAGAAGGCGGCGCGCCGGTGACCGGTGTGCTCTGTTTCCTCGAGGCCGACTGGCACGTGATCGGCGGCTCGTTCACCGTCGACGGCATCCACGTGCTCAGGCCGCGACTACTCGTCAAACGACTCACCGAAGCCGCCCCACAGACAATCGACATCGACATAACCCATGCGCAACTCGCGAAGGTGTTCCCCGCCGCGTGACGGTGTGCGTCCACGAGTCGACCTGCAGGCACGGCTTTCAGGATCGATCAGAGCAGGCGGATCACCCTCCGGGCCCCCGGACGATTAGGGGCGTTCGTCGCGCATCCGTCAGCGAGAGCCTCGCGACCGCTGATCGCGTAATGGGGTGGTGCGGTCGGATGAAGAAGCGCATACCCACCGGTTAGGCCACTATGTCGGGCATCGTCGGTCGATCTCGCTCAGAGCGCGCCGTGCACTTGGATTCCCCTGCAGCGAGTGGGTTACAACCGCCGCCGTAATCAGGGGCAACGAGGGCGGCGGGATCCTGAACAGCGAAGCGAGCTGTCGGCTGGACCCGTTCAGCCGGGGCCGTCCTTGAACTGCAACATGCCTACGAGCGACACGTTAGTCGATGACTGCCAAAACGCACGTGTCAGGGCGGAGGGCCCGCGAGACCGACTGAAGCCATTCAGCAAGAAGAGCAGCAGTCATTCAGGCTGACGCGCGATCTGGCTTTTTGCACGACGCCGACATGCTCCTCGCATGCTGGACGACAGCTCCCGGCTCCCAGCAGACAGAGTTGAAAACGACCTCAGCGACCGGTTCAAGGAGATCTACGAGCATTTCTTGGACTCTTGCCCGATACGACGGCGACCCTACACCGGGAGGAGCGCGCGAATGTAGTCAGCCGACGCCGAGTCGTCCTCGGGGACCAATCCGGACTCGACGACCTGAAGGGCAAGCCGCTTTATCTTAGCCACATTCTCCGGCGAGAATTCGAAGTCCGGCTCGTCGTCAAATTCAACATACTGGGAGTCACGTGCCATGGGGGTATCTCCACTCATCTGATTATTCAGATTCTACTCTGAGATCGGCGAATTGCCGTCTGGGTCTCGTAACTTATACGTCGCCGCAGATATCTTCTCCGAGACACTGGCCGCGACGATTCGCTCGATCCGCAGCATTGCGACCTCGAACTCCGGGACGAGGAGCGCCGATGAGTATCCCGGAGGATATCCGACGAACGTTCCGCGAATTGGCGCCGTGGACAGCTTCCATTCGATCGCTGCTCCAACCCCTTTCGGTGAGGGACCATCGCTGAGGCCGTACTTCCTGGGAACGGAAGCGAACAACGCGTCAAGCCTAGAGGGTGCTATACCCGCAAACGGAATGAACGCTATTCGTTCCCCGACCTCCAGGTCGTCAGGGAACACAGAAATCTCCTGTTTATATAGCCATTCCGCCATGCTCTTCCCGTACGGCTCGACGAAGAAGACTTGCTTAACTCCGAAGGAGATCAAGTTCCTCGTGCACTCATGACACGGGAATGTAGTTACATACATGGAAGGTTCACGAGCGTGCACACCCTTCCTGAACGCGTCGGAAAGGGTTGCAACCTCGGCGTGAACACTGCGGCCGAACTCGATCAGGTGCATAATCCTGGTCTTGTCAAAGGCTTCAAGAGCAGCCAATCCGACAATCGCCTGGTCGGACGGGCCGAGACCTTCGGGAGGAACACGCTCGAGTATCGCTTCCAACCAGTCTGCAGACTCTGAGTAGTTCTTTCGCAGTTCTGGGAGGGCATCTTTCCAATGCTCTGGCGAGAGCAGAATCTCGAGGAATGTCCTGATCGCGTGAACGCGACTCGCATCGCTTGGATCAAAGCCGTTTATATGGTCCCGGTAGTCCGGCAGGTCATCCTCTCGATATGGACCGCCGAATGGCTTAGCCACCTCATTCCAACCTGTGGCGAGAACGGACCCCGACTTGTCTACAAGCGCGGCGCCAACGCTTCGTCCCAAGGACACAGACGATTTCGCAGCGAGGAAGGCGGTAGCCATCGCGCTCTCCTCGGCAGTGGGAGTGCCGAAGGGGTTCGAAAAGATCTGCGCGATGAATCGACTGACCTGCTCTTTTGCGCGTGTGTCGACGTCGCGCGTCCTACCGTTCTCGCCGCCCTCCGAACGCGATCGCACAAACAGATCGGCCAGCTTGAAGGTGTCATCGACGTTCAACCGCCCTTTGGGGTCGAGCTGATGCATGGAGCTCTTAACCCCGGCATCGATAGCGATGAGCTCAGCCCCGAGCTGAGCCGCGTCGGATTCCGTTCGGGCCGGCGACGTCGGCTCCGAGCCGACATCCGTTTGCACTCGCGCCAATTGAGGCCCGCGGGATACGATCTTCTCGAATTCTGAAACGATGTATTGCTGGCGCTTTATTCGTGGCGCATTTGCCGCGATAAGAAAGAAGCGCGCACCATAGACGGATCGGAGTGTTCGCACCTCGTCGGGATGCATCAAATGCGTGACGATGTAGGCAACCCCGGTCTTGCCTGCGAGTATTGCGTCTTGGATGTCCTGCTCGCGATTGCGGTTTATCTCTAGTACTGCAAGTTCTGCAACCATGGCACGATCAATTACGCGCAGCATGTCGCCGGCCCGCATGAGGCTGCGATAGGAGGAATAGTCTCGTTGCCCGTCTTTCTCGGTCTTAGGTAAGGAGAATCCCGTCAACTCGAGGTATGCCTTTGCGATCAGCCGGGACAGCTTGACATTCTTAACATAATATCCCGCGGCGCCGAGCTTTTCCTTCAAGGCATCGGTGACGGAGGCGGTATGCGTACCGATTGGCCGAGATAAGGCGAAGTACAGAGGGTGCCGATTCAGACCCGAGAAGTCGTCGGGGACAGGTTCCCGCTCGGGCCCAAAGGTGAGCTGGTCTGCGAGCGCGCGCTCGATCCCCGATCTCGGATGCCCCATGCGCCTTGATCGTAGTGGTCACGTCGGACATCACGCGACCCCACACGCCCAGTGCGCACGGAACTCATCAAGCAGACAGGTCGAATTTCAGGTGGGCGCGTGTTCGGTGCTGACTGCCTCGGGTCTTCGGTGCGACAGGGGGCGCCTGACACGAGGTGCACAGACGAAGGCGAAACCCGGGCCTTCGTTCCTTCTGGAGTACGTCAACGTGGCAGGGAGGACAGTACGACCGTCGGCTGCGTTGGTCGACGAGCACGAGCCCATCGGAAGCACGCGATGTGTGACGGCTCGGTTGCAGTCATCGAGGATCTAGTCCAGACCCTCGATGTACCCGTTGATGTCGCACTGCTGTTGCTCCTGACTCTGGTCAGGGTAGCTGGGAGGTACGAGCCCGTCCTTGTGCATCTCGGCGACCCGCTCGTAGGAATCCGTGCACATCACGGGCTCAACCTTCGTCGCGTCGCCGATAGCCGATGCAACGGGTCCCGCCGCCGCGCTCAACCCGACGATCAGGCTCACCCCAAGAGCGATCCACTTGTACCGTCCTGAAGCCTTCTCGGCGGCGTCCAGGCGCCCATTCACCTTGTTCGCGAGCGCGTCGAAGTCCTTACGACTTACGTCCTTCCCGGCCAACTCACGACCCGCCCGAGTCGAGTTGCCGAGCGCGAGCGACCTCAGCCAGCGAGTCGTACTCTGCGTGCATGCTGCGATCCGCCTCGAACGACGCCATCTGATGGCGCATCTTGTAAATCGACTCGTCGAGTCCACGGCCTCCTCTGATCCCCGTGAGCAGGATCGCCGCGGCGCCAATGAGACCCATACCCGCAGTGATCACGACGACGATGTCTACCGGCAGCGAGATGCCCGTAAGCGAGAGGAGCAGAACAGCGCCGAAAACGGTGAGTATCGCCGACACCATCACCATGCCGACATTGAGGATACGACTGTTCCTCGCCCGAGCCTGCTCGGCGGCGCGCTCCGCGCGCGCCGTCATCATTTCAAGGAACGTCTGTTCTACTTGCAAGCGTTCCTGCTCATGTTCCATCTGAGCTTGCAACGCCGCGTTCTCGCGTTCCCCCGTCACGCCCACGATGCCGTCTGGCCAGTGGACGGAGAAGTGGCTAACGCTGTAAGGACTGCCGGACTCGCCTTCCCCCTCCGCGTCGGCGATCTGCTTGGTTTCCTTTCGCAACATGCGGATCCAACTTGAAAAAGGTTGATCGGAGATGGTCGCCGCATAACGAAGTTCGTCCGACTCACGGGAACGCTCTCCGCGAGGTTGATCGGGGCTCTCCGTGATTCCAGACGATTCAGGCCTGTCTGGCGTGTCCTCTTGGGGCATGCTCGCATGCTAGTGCCCCAGTCGCCGCTACCGAGGCTGATCGAGACGTTTCGCGTACACGCGCACGCGCGCGGACGCGTGTACGCGCGTGCGCGTTGACCTCGTTCTCGGGGTCGCGAACCTCCGGACGTGAACCCACTGACCGCGGCAGACATTCGCTACGTTGATTGGAAAGCGCGACTGATGGACGCTTTACTCCCCGTCCTTGTGCGCTTTCGCTACAACGATCGAGTTGAGCGACAGCGGCAACCGGGCGACGCGGCTCTCGTCGAAGTGACCATGCGGCGACTTGAGTGATGCCCGACCTCAGAGCGGAGAAGCGGCGCGGGTCGGCGGCGAAGCGCCTGGTGAGAAGCGCTGTTCGACGCGTGTTCACCCGGCGAACGTGACGAGAGTTCCTTCAGGGAACTGGCCCGCCCGCTTCTGATTCGGGGACGAGACAAGCCCTGCCTGCTGCATGGGCTTTAGGGTCTTCAGCTTGAGGTGACCCGACACGTATGGCGTCTCTCCGACGACGTAGCTCCACACCTCGTGGATCCCTACGGTCTGACCCCGGAATCGCTCGAGAAGGGCGTGCTTGAGTGGTTCGGTGTCGACGTCGGACTGAAAGAGAACCGTCTGTCCCGCGAGCACGTCGGAGAATCGATTTCCGCCCATCGGATCCACCTTCCACATTACGGACTTCATCTTGTCGAACGCCGTGAGATTGCGCGTACAGAAAAAGAGGTAGTACCCGGTGCGGTTGTCCGCGTTTACCATCTCGAAGCTCTGAACGTACGGAAGTCCGCAAACAGTCCGGAGTTGACGCTGGTACAGGTCGTGAAGAAATGACTTTCGCGTCGGATCTCCGGCCTTTGGCGCTTGTTTGTACTCCTCACACCCGAATAGTTGAGTGAAGTGCTCGTCGACGATACCCGCCGTGGAGAATCGGTTCATCGAATTGAAATCCCAGTAGATGAAGAGCTCACTCCGAGGGAATTGTACGAGCCGGCGCACGAGGTCGATCGGTACGTCTCGATACCCGAACGGGTCCAGAAACGCGAAGGTCGGGGCCATGACCTTGTCCCCGAGATCCTTGAGCATCTTCTCGGCGAGCACAGGGAAGCTCTCGCGGACAACGTGCACACGAACGTTCGGTGGCCACGGGCTACGGGCCTCCTTGAGCACGTCAACACGACCGCACAGGGACGCGTGGCGCTCCCGGTCCTGCTCATTGAAAATGAAGACGAAATCAGTCCCGCTCATCTGATTGAACGCCGCGTGGTCGAGCAGGTGTGAGAGGGCGATCTCTGGTGAACCGGGCTCACCGCCCGCGTAGACGCCGGGGCCAGCGAAGCCATCAAAGAACACGACGCGCTTGTTGTGTGTTGCAAGGATGGGAAACCACGCGTCGAGATACTGGGCAAGCAACTGATGCTTCGCCGCCGTGTGCGGCTCGATCGGCCAGATCGTTTGTGTCGTCGCCACGGTGCCCCCACTGCATCGATGTGCATACATCGTTGCATCGCCAACCGAAGTACGAGAGCGCGGCGCGCCCGCACTATTCGAGCTGGGCGAGTTCCTCCGCCCACCGCCATGCGGCGCTGGGATTGCGCGCGTAGAACCGGTACCGAGAGTCCGCATCGGGCAGGGGGCTGATGAGCCGGGCGTGGACAAGCGACTGGAATGGTTTCTGCAGGCTGCTGACGCTCACTTCGAGAGCCTTGGCTAGATCAGTGAGGCAGACGATACCGTCGTCGCTTCGCCCAACTTCCAGCATCAACTCGAGCCGATGCGTCTGCCCGAACACTTGCCGCGATATCTCACGGAGTGTCTCTCGACTAGTGCGCGTGGCGGCCATACGGTATTCATATCACGTAACGTAGATCGCGTTACGGGAAATGGGTAGAGATGGCTCAGCGTTCCGGAATCGAGTGGACCGAGGTCACATGGAACCCGACGACGGGTTGCGACCGAATCACCCCCGGCTGTGACAACTGCTATGCCCTGACGCTGTCGAAACGACTCAAGGCCATGGGCGCCGAAAAGTACCAGAACGACGGCAACCCGGTTACGTCTGGACCGGGCTTCGCCCTCACACTTCACGAGTCGGCGCTGGCGCAGCCGTACAAATGGGGCGGGCGCCGAGTCGTCTTCGTGAACTCGATGAGTGATCTGTTCCACGCGAAGGTGCCGCTGGACTTCGTCAGGCGTGTATTCGAGGTCATCGCCGACACTCCCCAGCACACATATCAAGTGCTCACGAAGAGGTCATCGAGGCTTCCAAAGGTCGCGGACAAGCTCGACTGGCCAGCCAACTTGTGGATGGGTGTTTCGGTCGAGGACGAAGAGCATCTATATCGTGTTGACGACCTACGCGCAGTTCCAGCTGCCGTACGGTTCCTATCTTGTGAGCCGTTGCTCGGGCCGTTGGCCGGCCTCGAACTCAATGGTATTGACTGGGTCATCACGGGTGGCGAGTCCGGGCACGGCGCGCGGCCGCTCGACCCGGATTGGGTGCGTGAGATTCGCGATAAGTGCAACACGGCGAACGTACCGTTCTTCCACAAGCAGTGGGGCGGTCGAACCCCGAAGGCAGGCGGTCGAGAGCTCGACGGCATGGTTTGGAGTCAGATGCCGCTTCGCAGCGCGAGCTGACGGTGGGTGGCGCGACGACGCCAATGAGCGGGGAGGTACGCACAGCCCACGCAGAACTCGGCGAGTCGAGTCCTGCACGGTTCGATTAGCGGTCGCCATGCGCGCGACTGCAACCAGCGAGTGCCTCGTGAGCGAACTGAATGCGCTCACGCGGGCATGCGGGGCGCCGGCGGTTGACGGGACATAGCGGAACGGACGACGCCATCCGCGCGCACGCCGATATGCGAGCGAGGTGCGGCTGATCTAAGAAATCCAGCCGATGACTGTCGGGTACAGCGAACTGAGCGCGACGAGGAAGAAGAAGGCGACGACAAGGATGGCACCGCGAACGGCTACTGGCGTCAGTGCGCGGACGAGGCGGTCAGTCGTCGGATTGGCGGTGAGACGCGGCATCAGTTCCTGATCGTTGTCATCTAGCCAGATACGCGTCCGGAGCGGCAACGCTTCGCGTGACCGCTCCGAACTAAGTGCACGAACAGCGGCGCGGGCGAAGTCTGCGTGATCGAGCGAGAAGCAGATCCACGCGCCCACGACGACGACGCCCGCCAACGCGACGAGTGAAACCGACACCACGATCAGCCCCAAGAACCCGTAGAAGTACTCATTCGCCGAGGACGGCGTACCGACCCGGTCGAGGTCAGACGCGACGAGAGTGGCTACGAACGCGCCGAGGGCAAAGGTGGCTGCGGTCCAGACGAGACGCCCCGCCCATCTACCCGCGCCGCCGAGAGCCGAACTGGGTCGTCCCGGTTTCGCTGGCATGCGTGCGGCGATCCAGACAACCAATGCAACAGGAGGCAGCGTGGCGATCACGCCGGCCAAGGAGACGAGGTCCTGCGAGGGCTGACCCGACAACGGCGAGAGCGTCACGGCCAAAACCCCAGTACCCACGAGCAGGAGGTAGAGGCCGTACCAGAACACAGGGTTCTTCAAGTGGTCTCGGAGGCCGTCGGCCGACGCGATGTTGGATGCTGCCACGGCACAAGCTTGCCGACCGCCGCCGACAACTGCGGTTCAGGAGGGTCCCTCAGGGAGCAGCTTGGTGACGTCGACCGAGCAGGTACCCGGCGATCGCGCCAAGCCCCACGAGACCGATGATGCCGATGGTGGCAGCTGCAACCATGAGCGGTGTCAGCGTGATGAGCGAACCAGGGAAGAAGGCTGCGCCGGCGAGTGGCTGATAGGCGAACCAGCCAAACGGTGCCGTGCCAGTCGGGCGTGCGGCGAGGAACATGATGACGCCGCCGAGCACAAGCACGCCGGAGATGATGGTGGCTGTCGCAACTCCGACGGGCACTCTGCGCATGCGGTCACCCTACCGACGTATCCGCTCGCCGACCGCGCTGACTCCGACGGGGTGACGGGACTTGAACCCGTTACTCACTCGGCCGCGCATCAGCCTGCCACCGTGCGGATGCCGGTCCCCGTCTGCCTCGTTTTGGGACTACCCGCCGCGGATGCTCGGGCCGTCGAATGTGGGGGCCGGCGGCACGTCGCCGACGACCATGAAAAGACCGCACGACGGGCACCGGTACGCGCCGGGCTCGTCCCGCATGAGCACGCCGCAGGAGGGGCAACGCGGCTGCTCCATGAGGTCCACGCCGCGAGTTTAGGACGACTCCACCCATCGGCGGCCAGGTGAAGCGTCCCCGTCCGGTGTGCGGTGAAGGCGGAATAGTCGGGCGCTCTCTGTTCGCGGGGTCTCCTCGCGTATATACCCCGCCCGCAGCGTTGTGCGCTCGTGTAGGTCAAGCGCGCGGTCGCGCCCGACGACCGCGGCGGTTTGATTGCTCGCTTGGCGAGGGGTTGACTCGAGGAGCGTCGGTTCGCCGAGTCGCACGTTCAGCTGTTGAGGCGGCGCGTCTCGTCGGTCCATCTAGTCGCGAGTGGTCGAAGTCTTGGGGCGAACAGTCGGCCGTGATGCGCGCAGTACAGTAACTCGGAGCCGTTGACGGTCGCGGCGATGTAGGCCTGCGCACCACACGCGTCGCACCGGTCCCGCGACGTGAGGCGTTCGGGGACGTGCTCGATCGGGGCGTCTGCGGCGGTAGTCATGATCGAGCCCTCCTTGGGTTGCCAGATAGTAGAACGGCCACGCGTGATGTCGCGCGTGTCTATCTTTGGTTCGTAGCCGATGCCTCGACCGGATCGGGGGTGTCACGACCGGTGCCGGGGCTACGCCTGACGGACCCCTCAGCACCCGCAGTCCGGGGTGGCTTTTCGTTGGGCCCACGCCCCGCCGCGGCGACCGTGCTCGCCGGACCCTTGAGCGCGATCGACAAGCCCCTCCTGAATGAGGCATGCGAAGACCCACAGATTGCCTCCGCTGCGAGATCACCACCTCGATGAAACGACTCGCCCCTGACACTGCACTCACGAGGATCACAGCAGCGAGAAACGCAATGCACGCAGGCACTTTCTGTGTAAGCACTCGTATCTAAGACATAAGCCGCGTACCCTGAGCTTGTGCGCGGTGGCCTAGAACGCTGGAAGCGGGGAGTCGAATCGCAGGGGGTTCGACAGGCGATGGCGTACGCGTTCAAGGGAACATGTGATTCCCACCTCCGGACGGTGACGGGAGTCGAGGCGCTCGCCGCGTACAGCGGCGCCGACGCAACGCATGTCGCGAGGTTCATCGTCGAGGATGGCGCGGTCGGTCAGGACCGCCTCACCGCGGAGGAGCTACGCCGCTGGGTCGACGGGCGCGACCCGCAGACGGATCTGGTTCGGGGCCGTGAGCTGACGTCGCCGCAGGCGGATCTGATCCTGGACGGGACGATCAACGCGCCCAAGTCCTACAGCGTCGCCGCGCTGATCCACCCCGACCTCGCGGCGCAGTTCGAGGCCCTCCAGGACCGCCTGCGCGACCGGATCATCACCACCTGGCAGCGGGAATTGAACGCCCGTCGCGGCGCCGGAGGTCGCATCCGTGAGTCGCTCCACCGGATCGAAGTCGTCGAGCTGCGCCACCGTCGCTCCAGGGCGTTGGATCCGCACATCCATCGACACCTCTGGCTGAATGTCAAGGTCTTGGGGGACGACGGCCAATGGTCGAACGTCGACTCGCGGGTCGCGATGCGGCTGCACACTCTCGTCAACGCGGAGGGTGAGCTCGCCGCACGCACCGATCCAGAGTGGATCGCCGCGCTCGCCGCCCATGGGTACACGCTCGATGCCGACGGTGAGATCTCAGAGCTCGCGGCGGCGGTGCGCCCGTTGTCGCGCAGGTCGAACCAGATCGAGGCGAACCGGGCGAGGTTCCTCCTGGACTGGCGTGCCGACCACCCAGGGCAGCAGCCTGACCATGAGGTGCTGCAGCAGATCGACCGACGCGCGTGGGCGGCGGGTCGCCCCAGCAAGCCTGGTGCCATCGACGAGTCGGACTGGGAGCAACTCATCCGCGACGAGCTCCGCGACATCGACGTACGGATGCTCAAGCCCCGGGCGCCGGCGCGAGTGACTGCTCGGGCACCGGACGAACTCGATCCCGACCTGCTCGCCGCGATGGCGATCGTCGATGCCGATGCCAGGTCGACCGCCTGCGGCGGACGGTTCAGTCGCTACGACGTGCGCGCTGGTGCCACCCGAGCGGTCGCAGCATCTGGCGTCATCGTGCCCCGTCCCGATCTCCAAGATCTGATCGACGATGTCGTCGCCCGCAGCTGGCGGCACGCCGTCGATCTTCTCGACGAAGACGTCGACCGGCCCGAACACGTGAAGGGCTTCATGGCGGCATCCACAGCGTCAATGAAGCTTCGACTCGCTGCCCGTTTTGATGCGATCACGCGGGCGGGCCGACCTGCAGATTCATCGTCGATCACGCAGGCCGCGGCCGACGTGCTGCCAGCCGGCGTCGCCCTAGACGCCGGTCAGGCGGATGCGGCCGCGGCCATCGCCGGCACCGATCGTCTCGTATCCGTGACCGGGCCCGCCGGTGCAGGGAAGACGACGATGCTGCGTGTGGCGAGAAGCGTGCTCGCCGGCAGCGGGCGGCGGCTCGTCGTGGTCGCGCCGACCAAGAAGGCCGCGTCAGTGGCGTCGCGCGAGGTCGGGGTGACCGCGTCGAGCGTACACGCGCTTCTCCACGATCACGGCTGGCGGTGGGGGCGTGACGAGGCTGGCGCGGATATGTGGACGCGCCTGACTCGCGGCGAGATCGACCCGCGAACAGGGCAAGTGTTCGACGGGCCCCGACGATTCGTGCTGACCCCGGGGGATCGCATCGTCGTCGACGAGGCCGGCATGGTCGACCTGCTTGTGGCCAACGCGCTTGCCATCCTCGCCGAGGAGTCCGGCGCTGGGATCGCGATGGTCGGCGACCATCTGCAGGCGATGCCCGTCGGTCACGCCGGAGCGATGGCCTGCATGACACGGCGCGCAACCGCGGTGGTCGAGCTGACGGCCGTGCATCGATTCCGCGATCCCGAGTACGCCGCGCTCTCGCTGCGGATGCGCGAACCGGGCTCGAAGGAACATGCGCTGGCGGTCGCTACGGAACTCGACGACCGCGGCCTCGTGCATCGGGTGGCAGATGGGGGCCAAGCGCGGGAGGTCATGGTCGAGACGTACTTCCGCTGGGCACGTCAGCACCAGCGCGTCGCCGTCGTCACCAGCACAAACGACGAGGCTGATGCGATCAACGAAGCCATCCAGCAACGTCGGCTTGACCTCGGGCAACTCGATCAGACACGGATCGCGATCGGCCAGGGCGAGCAACGCCTGCTCGAGGGAGACCTCGTGCAGACCCGCCTCAACGACGGTCGGGCGGATGTCGAGAACCGGGCACTGTGGACCGTCCGCCGCATCCGCGACGACGGTGTCGAGCTGTCGAGCATCAGCGACAGCACGGATCTGCGACTCGTCTCGCTTGACTACGCCGCGCACCACGTCCACCTCGCCTATGCGTCCACCGTGCACGGGATCCAAGGTGAAACCACCGATGCCTCGATCGTCGGCCCCGGCGTCAACGCCTCGGGCCTCTACGTCGGAATGACACGAGGCCGCCTCCACAACGAAGCCGTCGCCATCGCCCACACCGCTGCCACAGCGCGAGACCAGATCGCCGACAGCATGATGCGCGGCACCCCAGAGGTCAGCATCGACGACTCCGAGCGCGCCGCCCGAACCGAACTCGGACGGGCCGCCCGAACGCCAATGCCGACGAGCGCACACGACGTCCCCTGGTCAGATCGTGTGCGCCGTCCGCTCGGCCACCTCGTAAACCTCGGGCTAAGCATCTCCACGCATAAGCAACGAGCGGAGGCGATCCTCGCGAAACTCGACGAACTGCACGCATGGTTGGATGCGTCGGCTTCTGCGCTCCACAATGCAAGCCTCGACGACGCCGTGCGAAATGCCCGAGATCACGCACGCCCGACTGAGCCCGCGACGCACGACACGCAGGCCGTCGATGCTGCACGGAAGGCTCTGAGCGAGCGAAGGCTCGCGGTTGCCGCGGAACGAGACCAACTCGCAGCGGACTACTCGCGAGCGATCCTGCTCCTGGACCAAGCGCGAACGGAGCGCACGCTTAGAGCGGGTCTGGCGCCCAGCGTCCGCGCCCTGGAGGAACGTGCTCGCGACGCAGCGTCGGCAGCCCCCGGGCGATTGTCGCCCGCCCAGCCGGTCGCCGGCATGTCACCCCGCCGTTGAACGCGAGCGCGCCCCGGAACGGGCGCCGCGAGCGTCGTGGGCCCGTGGGGACAACGGGCTCACGGACCGTCGTCCGGTCCTTCGACCGCGCCGGCCCAGACCCAGCAACGGTGCTCGTGGCCGTCGATACGGAACCGAATGGCGACTGCACGAGAAGTCCAGGAGCACGCCTCGGCGTCCACGCGGATGGGGATACCGCCGAACCGGACCCACGCCCTGACCGGGCGTGCGACGGGGGCTCTGGTCAGCGGGAGCGTGTCGAGCTGCAGCTCGGAGTCGGTGAGTGTTTCCAGGCGACCGGTCTCGGCGGTGCGCTGCAGGATGCGCTCGTTCATCCGCGCATCGATTTGCGCGGCGTACCTTCGATTCGTGCCCACCAGCCGCCCCGTCTTCCCCGGCCATATGGACAGTATCGAACATTAGTTCTACAGTGTGAAGTCATGGACGAAACGACTGTAGAACACGATGTCACGCTATGGATGGTGGACGACATCCCGGTGCGGATGTTCTACGCGGGTCTGCGATGGCGAGTCTCCGACACTCCGACCCGGCTGCGGGAGTCGGTGTGGTCGGCGCCGCTCCAGGACGGGCGCAGCCTTTACGGGTGGCGGTTCCAGGCGACCGACGAGGACGGCGCCTCGTTCGAGTTCGATGTGTTCCGCACCGAGGACAACTGGCACGTGCACCGCGCCTACACCTGACCACAGCGCCGACGTAATCATCCGGCAGGCGCGTGTGGGGCGGCGTAGGCTCACGCGCATGCCGACCCACACGCCGCGAGAACTCGCGCGAGAGCTCGGCTACCTCGACGAAGCGCGACCGGGGAAGGTGGTCCGCGACTACCTCCGCACCAAGTATCCGGATCACCCGAAGTACAAGCGCTGGATGCTCGATGATGCGCAGGCCGACGATGTCCGCACCCATGTGCCGAGGAAGCCGTGAGCGCGGACGAGACACTCGCCGCGCAACCGCGGTGCCCGGAGTGCGGCACGGTGCTGCGCGACGCACCGCCCGGTTTCACGTGCGCTCCCTGCGGGCTGACGTTCCTCCGCACCCAGACTTGACCGTGGGTTGGGCGTACACAGCGGAGCGGGGCGAGAGTACGCTGACTCTCGCCCCGCTGCTTGTTAGTTCAGGTCAGCGTGACATCCCGGTGCCGGCGTACGAGGCCGGTGCTACCGAAGGGCCCGGAGCGTGTGCTGCGGGCCCTTCAGCTTTTGGGGTGCGGGCGACGGTGACGGTCTGGAACTTCACCGACGCGCCGACGTTGTCCGCGACGACGTCGCGGGTCTCGCGGGTCTGCCCGGTCTCCTTGTCGGTGTAGGTCCCGAACCGGAGGTCACCGCTCACGATGACGCTGTCGCCCTTGTGCAGGGAGTCGGCGACGTTGCGGGCCTGCTGGTTGAAGACCACGACCCGGTGGAACACGGTTCCCGCGTCTTCCCAGGTGCCGGTGGTCTCGTTCAGCCGGCGGTCGTTGACGGCGACGGTGAACCGGGCGTACTCGGTGCCATTGTCGGTGCCGCCGTGTTCGGGGTCACCGGTGAGGTTGCCCTCGAGGGTGACCGGGATTCTGGTGGTCATGGTCGTGCTCCTTTCGGTGGTGAGTCACCCGGTGGGGTGTCTCGGTGGGCGTGGGCCGTGGTGGTCCACGCGTCCCATTCCTGCTCGTCGATCGCATGCGACCAGGAGCGGGGTCTTGTGTCGTTGTGACCGCTGGCGCAGCCGGCACCGGCACGGCTCAGGCGGGGGAGAGCGAGGGACAGCCGTTCGTGCCACCCGATGGGACCGAGGCCGGTATCGCTTTCGTCGAACGAGGCGAGGTGGGCGATGTGCAGCGCGGAGAGTTCTTCGACGAGAGCGCCGTGTTTCCACCAGCAGTTCGGGACCACGCTGACGGGAACGTAGTAGCGGACGGTGAACCACTCGACCCACGCCCGCAGGGCGACCCACATCTCGCGCGCGTCCCTGTCGGAGAGGCGACGCCAGTCGACGACGTGCACGCCGATCGGGTCGGAAGGCCCATCGTGGTCGTCGGCGGGGGGTCCGGTGAATTCGGCCGCGGGTGTTCCGCTGAGTCCGGCGGCGCGGATTCCGGCGAGTTCGAAGGCGAGGAGGCGTTCGATCTCGGCGGGGTCGGATTCGTTCATCGCGGTGCTCCGGAAGGGATTAGCTTGAGCCGGAGTCGCTGGAGGGCGAGTGCGGATGCGGTTCGTCGTGTGCGGTGCCGCGAGAGCACGAGATCCCGGTCGATGAGGCGGTGGAGGAGGTCGTGGCAATACGGGTGCATGGGTACGAGGTCGTCGTGGCGTTCGAACGCCCGCCATGCACCGTCGACGAACCGGACGCCGCCGTAGTCGAGATGATGCAGTTCGAGGCGCTCTTTGGGCGCGGGCTGTCCGCACGCGACGCAGGCGAGTGGTCGACCGAGTCGTTGCTGTTTGCGGAACCAGCGGTCGCGTCGTGCGAACCAGGCGGGTGAGCGGAGGAACTGGGACCGATAGGAGTTCCAGGACGCGCTCTTACGGCGGTTGCTCACTCTTCTGTCACCGCCTCGACGTCGTCTGGGAGCTCGGTCTGGACGGGGCGTGCAGGGGCGGTGTCGGAGAACACAGCGCGCTGTTCGTCCTCGGTCTGACGCTTGCCGTTCTGGATGGCGCGCGCATCGCGGCGTTCATCCCACCCAGCAAGGTCGAGAAGAACGCCACGGCGATTGCGATAGGCGAGCAGCCCGACCGTCTGCGGCATCCGTCGGATCTCGTCGACGGACATCAGCGGGAGGCGTTCGTGGTGCTCGCTGGTGTTGTGGCCGACCTCACGAGTCGACCAGGAGCGTTGCGTGCGGCGGGTCTGCCGAGTGCCGAGGAGGGCTTCGACATCGCGGAGGTGGTCGACATGGGATGCGCCGCCCAGGAGGACTTTGGCGGTGGCTGCCGCCCAGATGGTGTCGGCTTCGGCGCGCGACCAGGACGTCTCGGCCTGGGAGAGGGCTTGCAGGACGACGAAGGTGCAGATGCCGCGGCCGCCGCCGTCGGCCATGATCCGGGGCAGGTTTCCCCATCGGAACATGTTCGCGATCTCGTCCAGGATGAGGCCGAGCGGGTGGGCGAGGCGGGAGCCCGGGGAAGCGAGCGCCCGCACTCGAGCGACTTCGACGACGTCGTCGAGCAGCGCGCCGAGGAATCCGCCCATCGCCGACGCACCGGACGCGGACCCCACCAGGTACAGCGTGCTGGAGTCATCCAGGAACTCGTTCGGGTCGAAGAGATTGTCCCCGGGCTGGGGCATGAGCGCGTCGCGGATCTTGGGGACCGCGAGCGGGGCGACGGCGTTCTGCACGCCGAACCAGACGGAGGAGACGAGCTTCTCGTCGCCGGCGAGGGTGGCTTCGAGGTTGTCTCCCCATCCGGGGGCGCCGTCGGCCCGCAGCACATCGACGGCTTTCCGGGCAACGACGGGGCTGGTGCCCCAGTTGTAGACATCGGCGATGGTGCGGTCGCCGACCGCGGCCGCATGCAGCAGCCGGCCGAGCACGACGCCGGAGGCCTGCGCCCATTCCGCGTTAGTGGTGGATGCACCCAGCGCGGTGCCCGTGATGATGGCAGCGCCGCGCTGCATCGCGACCAGGGGATCCTCGCAACCGGCGATCGGGGAAACGCGCAACGGATACCGCACACCGGAGAGACCCTGCGGGTCGAACACATGAACCTCGCCACGACGTTGCCGCATCCGCATCGTGGCGGTGAGGTTGTCGTTCGTCGTCGAGGTGGTGATGAGCGGGCCCGACCAATCCAGGATCGCGGAGATCAGTACCCGATAGCCCTTGCCAGAGCGGGGCGGGCCCTCCAGAGCCACGGAGTCTTCGATCGACACGTACACGTCCATCCCGCGGGACCGTCCCACTCGCCAGCCGACATCGGTCGGCTTCGGTCGTGGGATGTCGGGCCGGAGCTGCCGAGCACGTTTAAGGATGGCCTTGGCGGAGAGGTGCTGGCGGATCTCGGAGGCTTCGGCGAACCCAGGGCGGGCGCGGAGGTCGCTGATGAACGAGCTGTCCGACGCCTTGTGCCGCCGGTACGCGACCACGGTGAGGATCGCGAGTGCAGTGATCACCAGGACGGCGAGGATGTCGGCGGCGCGGATCTGCCAGACCGGCAGCGCGCAGCCGTCCGGCGCTGTGTACGCCGAGGGGTCGCCGGTGACCGCGATGATCAGGCCGGAGAAGGGGCTGGTGGGTTGGGGGCGGGTGCCGCAGACCAGTTGGGTGACCGCTTCGGCGATGAAGGATGTCGCGAACGCCAGGACGATGCCGACGGCGAGGGCGACGGCGATCAGCCTGCTGCGGGCGGTGTCGTTCATGGCGGCATCCCGCTCACAGTTCCGCGACCGCTGCGGCCGCGACGTGAAGCCAGGCACTGCGGGCAGCGGTGCGCAGCGCGTCGTAACGCAGCGCCCCCGCCTTGAGCGCCGGATCGAACGGGATGCTCACCACCGCGCGCACGTGATCGGTGAATCCGTCGACGATGCGGTGCATCTCGCGCTGCGCCGAGGGCTCGGCCTGGGTGACCACGACGACGGCGTTCCGGGCTAGGTACGCGGATCGCTCGTCCCGCTGCCGCAGCGCGTCCAGCAGGAGTGCGGCGGACTCGGCAGACTCCGGGGAGGTGAGGGTTGGGATGACGAGCTGGGAGGAATGGTCGACCATCCGCAGCCAGCGTTCGGCGGATTCGTCGTTCCCGGAATCGAAGATCACCAGCCGGTAATAGCGTGCGGCGACTCTCATCAGCACATCGAACTCCGTCTGGGTGAGCCGCTGATCGGTAGCGAGCAGTTCCGGGTTCGACCGCAGCACGTCGTACCGGTCGACGGACTGGTGATGCACGTACCGGGAGATGTCGGAGATCGCCGCGTCGGGGGCGAGGAGTTCTTCCGCTGCGGTGAGCAGGTCGCGGACGGTGGCGTCGTACGTGCCCTGCTCGGTGCGCCAGCCCAGCGTGCCGCGAGTGTCGTTGTTGTCCCAGGCGAGGACATTGCCGCCACCGTAGCGGGCGAGCACCGCAGCGATCATGGCGGTCGTCATCGTCTTGCCGACGCCGCCCTTGCCATTGGCGACCGCGATCGATCGGCATCCCGCCCAATGCTTGGACACCGTCGCCTCCCACTCGCGTCGCGCGATCTGCGTAGGGGACGGCCGGACGATGCCCAGCCGGGCGAGCCACCCGGTCGCCGAGTCGCCGACCGGTGGCGTGGCGGTAATGAAGGAGGCGCGCGCAGGAGGCTCAGGGGCCGAGTCGAGGCCGGTCGACTCGCGCCCCTGAGCGGTGATGCTCACCTCCTCTCCGTTGTGTGATGACGCCTTCTCCGACGCGCGAGTCGGGTATGACGCCGGCTCCGCGTCGGTCGCGGGAAGCGCCTCGACGTCGCCGTCGCCGTAAACGAGGAAATGGTGTACGCCGCGATCACCGGAGGTGATGAGCTCCAGCGGAGTGCCGGCGGTGCGCGCAGCGTCGGCGGTGCGCGAGACGATGAGCTGCCGGATGTCTTGATCCCGGGTTGCGGCGACCGCGTGAGACCGCCCGTCAGGGTTGGTGACAGTCGCGGAGGTGCCGGTGACGGTCGCGATCACGCGCGGGTAGAGTGCCGTGGTCATGGCAGGTGCCTCCTTGTTGTGGACAGCCACCCGTCGAGACCTGCGTCCGGCTGGTCGGGCCAGAGGGAGTCGAGGGCGTCGGGGTCGATGAGATGCAGCGCGCGGTCGTCGTGGTCGGCGGGTCGGACCGCGTCGTCGGTCTTGAACAGCTCGTACTCCCACTGGGTGGATGTGGCGAAGCTGTCGACCAGGTAGGCGTATTGGCCGACGTAGGCGATGAAGGTGCCCATCCGCAGTTGCCGGGCGTCGGCGACGTGGGCGGCGGGGATGTTCAGCCGGGTCTTGAGTGCGTCGGCTTCCTGGTGGTTGACGCGGAACACGAACTTGTTCTCGATGTCGCCGATGATCGACAGCGCCAGGTTGTGTTCGCGGGAGCCGGCGGAGCCGACAGCGTCGAGGTCGCCGACCTTGTGCAGGATGACAATGTTGCTGATGCCGTAATGGCGGGAGAGCTTCAGCCACTGCTGGAACATCTGCAGCGCGGGCAGCGAGGTCATGTCCCGCCACCCCTCCTCGCGAACGAGGTAGCGGGTGGACTTCGCGGATCGATCTGAGATCACCGCCTGGATCCACGCGGTGGTGCATACCTGGGTGAGCTGCGCGACCAGCTCGCTGCGTGCGAACAGTTCGGATGTGTCGACGACGACGATCGGTGCGGCGTCATCGAAGGTGACGGTCGATTCGTCCTCGAACAGTCCTGACAGGTCGCCTTGCACGAATCGGCGGAGCACGAACTCGGGCTGCACTGCTCCTTCCGACAGTCGCGGGTTGCTGCCGGGGTCGGTGACGATGCCGCCGAGGTGGCGGTACACGTCACGGAGGGTGGGGTGGTCGTGGGATTCGCGGATGCTTCGGGCGAGGGCTTCGTGGACGGCGGCGTGTTCGACGGCGGTGAGACGCGTGCCCCCAAGGGTCATCTCGATCAGGGAGATAAGGGTGGTGATGCGGCGTTGCTGGACGAGCTGTTCGTCCTCGTCGTCGGTGGCGCCGCCGCGTCGCGGCCCACGGTCGAGCGGGTTGAGACGGGCGCGGGTGCCGCCGCCGATGCGGATCACGACACCGCGCGGGTCGGCTTCGGCGACGGCCACCCACTCGCCTTTCGGGTCGGAGGGGACCACGACCTTGTGCCCGAACGCAATCGACCGCGTCACCAGCATCTTGATGGTGCCGCTCTTGCCGGCCCGGTACGCGCCCAGCACGAGGAGGTTGGTGGACAGGGCGCCGCGGTCGGACGCGTCGATGTACGCCTCCCACGGTGAGAAGTGCCACAGCGCGTCGGAGTTCAGATCGATCCCGACGACCGGGCCGCGGTGCCCGAGGCCGGCGTCGGCAACGAAGGGGTAGATCCCGGCGATGTGCTGAGACGTGGCCTGGTGCGCGAGCAGGTTTGGGCGGGCGAGGTTCCAGTACCCGCCCCGAACGATGCCCGGTCCGAATGGACCTGCCACAGCGGGCTCAGGAAGGGCGACATCCCGCCGTTTCGCGCGTGGCGGTTTGTCATCGCGGGCCGCGTCGGTGACGGCCCGGCGCATCGCCCGGCGCTCTTCTTTCGTGGCGTTGGCGGGTTGGATGAACGCGACGTGGCGGGCCATCACTTCATCCCCAGCCCGATCGGCAGGGCGTTGACCATGAGCGCCTCGGCCTGCTGGCAGTACAGGATCTGCCCTTCCATCTGCGCACGGGCGAGCGCGTTGCGCATGCCGGCGACCGCCTGATCGAGATGCTCCTCGTCGCCCGCGGTGATGGTGAGGTACGCCCCGAACCGGAACTCTCCATGCCCCGCAGTGATCTGCTGTTCCTGCTCCTCCAGTGCCAGCCAGTCGGCCTCGTCGGCAGCGGCACCACCGACGCCGCGCTTGCGACGCAGCTTCTCGTTGCCCTTCCACACCTTCTTGTCGTCGGCGATCCGCTTCAGCGCCTGCTTGTCCGAAACCGGAGTGAGCACGATGGAGAGGATGTGGGTGATCGCAGCTCCGGTGGACGGCATCCGCGCGAACACGATCGGTTCCACGAAGCCGATGCTGGTGTTGGATCGCGGCCATTCGTGGATCCACATCGTGCAATGCACTCCCGAGTCGGTGCGAACGATGCCGTTGCGGTGTCGGGGCTCCTCGAGGTACATGGGGCCGATGGCGATCGGGTCCACGCCCGCGAGGTCGTCGGGTCGGTTCTGCACATTCGCGGCGAACGCGGGGTCGAACGCGACCCGACCGAGAGCGGCGATGTCTCGGGGCGACATCCATTTGCGCACGGTGATCCGCGCAATCCGCAGCGCGTCCGCGAGGGTGCGGGTCTCCAGATACGCGAGGGTGCGGATCGCGTCCTTCCCACCGCCCAGTGATTTCAGCTGCCCGCTGAGCGCGAGCAGATCGAGGGTGAAGGTGAGGTAGTTGCGGTGTGCGACGGCGTACCGTTCGGCATCGTCCATGGCGTGCTGGTAGTTCTGCGCGAACGGGGAGGACCGGTCGAGGTCGCGAAGGTTAGCGACCGTGTCGAAATGGTCGCGCGCCGCACGAATGGTGGTGGGCAGGGTCCGCTCCTGCAGGGTCAGTCGCTTGATCCCGGGCCTCTTCGTGAACGACGCGAGCACGGTCGACCACTGGGCGGCCAGGTCGAACCGCTCCGCGGCGTCATGCATCAGGAACCCCTGCACCTCGAGCTCGGCGGTCACGGACACGGACCGGTCATGGGGGTTGTAGACGCAGGCGACGCCGTCGACATCCCAGAGTTCGATCGAGGCGCGCACCCCGGGGAGGTTCAACGTGCCGGCGAGCTCTGTGCGTTCCGGCCGGTAGACCTCTCTGGTCGCGCCGGCCGCGTGGCGGATCTGCTTCATCAGCCACAGTCCGGCTTGCCGCGGCGCGGAGTCGTGATTGATGCGCAGCAGCGCGAAGACCCCGAGCGGCAGGTAGACCGGGATGCCGACGAGTAGCCCGAGGACGCCGAACCGGTTGAGCGCGATCAGCATGGCGATGGCGGCCGCGGCCATGCAGGTGACCTGCCATGGGTCCATCCCCATCACCACGCCCTGTCCGGAGCGGCGGGGTAAGCGGACCGGATCGGTGAGATCTGATGCGGTCATGACGGGGTCCTCTCAGCGCGCGATGGCGTTCTGGATTCCGGGCTCGAAGGCGGGTTCGCCCTCGGCGTCGATGCCGGGGTCGGGTTACCCGGTGCGCGTCGCGGCTCCTGAGGCGCCGAGTTGGCGGCGGTCCGACCCGGCTGTCCCGACGTCATGGGGCGACCACCGGGTGGCTTCGAGCCCGCGTCACTGGATGAGCCGGAGAAGATCGCAGTGCCTCCGGCGGGGTGGGCGTTCAGGCGGCTTGGGATGCGGGATGCCGAGCGGGCGGCGTTGCCGGCACCCCGAGCGGCCCGAGTGCCGACCCCGGAGCCGACCGAGTCGGCGGCGACCGCGCCGACGAAGCTGAACAAGCCGAACACCGCGAACGGGGCCAACGCGACCAGCACGAGCCCGATGAGCATCGGCCAGGATTGCGGGTCCCAGATCGTGTGCACTGTCGAGAGTCCGTTGATGATGAGCGCGACGAACCCGATCGTGAGCGGACCGGTCAGCAGCAGCACCACGACCGCGGAGACGTAGCGGACGATCCACTGGGGGCCGATGCCGCGCACGGGGAACAGCATCCACGCCACCGGGCCGACGGCGATGAGCGCGGCGAGGACGATGTTGCGGAATGCGAAGACGAGCATGAGCAGCAGCATCCCGAGCATCAATAGCCCGTGGATGATGAACGCGAAGAAGTAGTTCGCCTGCCCGCCCGCCCACATCACGCTCTGCAGGGTGGTGAACAGCGCGTCTTGCCCGTCCCGGCTCATGATGTACCAGGTCATCTCGTCGATCGCGTTGACGAGGTGCCCGGTGATCCACAGCGAGATGGGTACCGCCGCGACAGCGATGAAACTGCGCACCAGCGCTCCGACCAGTTCGGCCCGGTCACCCGACACGACAGCTGCGGTGACCGCCCACACCATCGCCCCGAAGGTGATGACCAGGATCGCCCACTGCCAGAACGACCACTCCTGAACGGCCGCAGTCCATAGCAGCGACGACGTGTCGAATCGCATGTTCTGCGAGATCGCAAACATCATCCCCGTCGCCGAGAGTGCCATCCCGCGACCTGCATTCTCAAACGTCGTGCAGACCAGGTCGCCCAGGGAGCAGCCGTACTCGACCAGCAGGGGAGTGCCGCCACTTGTCTTGATCGCGGCGACGTGCTCCTCGTATGTCGTGCACAGCGTTGACTTCCCGCCAGCCAAGAGCACATTGACGAAGCACTGCTGAGCCTTTGCTTCCGAGGCGCTTTGCGGCGTGCACGTGATCTGATCGCCCGACTGCAAGCAATCAACCGGGTAGGCCGGTGCTGACCACGGTTGGCCGGTGACCGGAGCCGTGTTGGCGGCTGCAAGGTAGTTCACCGTCACCGTCACCGGCTCGGCGGTTGCGTGGGCGGGGGTGAGCACGCCGACCGCGAGTCCGAGACCGAGCACGGTCCCGACAACGAAGGCGCGCGTCGTCCGCATCAGAATCCGAAGTCGAAGTTCACGAACCATTGGAACAGTCCCGACGCGGCGCCGAGCACCGCAGCAGCGATGAAGATCCACAGGATGTTCTCGCCGGCCCAGGTTCGTACCCTGTCGTTCGCCAGCCCCCGGAACGCAAGGGATGCGCCGGCGATGATGAGCATGATCAGGACCACGATCATCGCGCCGGCGAGGATGTAGGAGGCGATGACCTGGAAGCCCTGGAAGAACGGGGCGGAGAAGTCCGGTTGGATGTCGGGTACATCCACATCGGCGGCGACGGATTCTGGGTTGCGCATCATCAGCTCCTCAATCGGCGGTCATTTCAGCGGCAGGCCGAGTGCGGCCATGAACGGCTCCGGAGGTGCCGGAGTCCCGGACTTCCGCAGTTCGAAATGCAAGTGGCAGCCGAACGAGCGGCCGGTGTTGCCCTCAGCGCCGAGCGGCGTTCCCGCGCTGACCTCGTCGCCGACGGCGACGCGAAGTGAATCCCACTGCATATGGCCATAGAGCGTGACGATGTCGTTGCCGTGGTCGATGCGGACGGCGTTGCCGTAACCCTGGTAGTTCCCGGCAGTGATCACCTCACCTGGGCCGGCGGCGTAGACGGTCGCCCCGCAACCCTGTGCCATGTCGTAGCCCTGATGATCGGTAGAGCAGTAGCTGCATCCACTCACGGGGTTGTACCCGAACCCACGCCCCTTCGAGTACGGACCCGCGAGGGGATACCCCCACGCGCCACTCGCCGCCGGCCCGGTCGTCGCACTCTCGACGGGAGCGGATGCGCCCGCGCCGACCGCAGCGAGTGGTATCGCCACCAACGGGGTAAGCACCAGCCCGGTTGCGAGCGCGAAGAGCAGCAGCATCCCGATCACGATCTTGCGGCCGGTCCTCGTGTTCGCGAGGGTCGCTGCCGCAAGAACCGGGGCACCCATGTCAGGGCTCCAATGACCCCGAGAAGTAGCGGACTACCTTGCAGTCGCCCGGCTGCTGCGCCGAGCCCGGCGTCGGAATCGAATCGTCACCGCACAGGACCTGCACGCTCACTCGCACGTTCTCGTCATACGATGCCTCGCCGCCGCTGCCATCCGTGCGAGTGAATGTCAGCACGACATCCGCAGTGCCGATGTGCATGTCCCCAGAAGCGTCCTCAGGAACATCCATGTACCTGATGTCGCCTACGGTGGTCGCGACGACGCGCCCGCTCTCGTTCGCCAACGATTCCCACTCCGTCTCTGGCAAGACGATCGCCTGTCGGAGTTCGAGTTGCGACGCTTGCATGGCGTCTTCGCGGTCAGCCTCGGACGTGTAGCGGGTATCCGGGGTGAACCAAATATCGAGGTAGGTGAGCCATTCAGATCGGCTGCTCTTCTGCGTATCGAACGTGGATGCCGCGGCCAGCGCCGCCCGGACATAAGCGTCGGGATCGGTTGTGATCGGCTCGGGAATCCAGCCCCTGTCGCTCACAGCGGCGTCGACGAAGTCCCCGTCTGCAGGCAACGAGGAGGGGGGCGTTTGGCCCGCGGTGGGGGACGCAGGACTGGTCGGATCAGCAGTCGGCGCCTGAGACACCAGCGACGACACGATGATCGCCACGATCGCCGCGACCAGTACGAGCCCGCCCACGAGGGCCCACACCAGTCCGCGGCGGCCACCGGATTGCTGACGCATCATCACGTGCCCTCCTGAACACTCAGGGCGACACCGCTGCACAACAGAAGGGACCCGCGCGACGGACGCCGTGGCGGCATCCTACGCACGATCGAGGCGCGACGAAAATGAGGATCGTCTAATAAAGACGGGCGCAGCACGCCAGTGGGCCGACGCGTGGCCGCGGCCTCTCTCGCATCGTGACCGCAGGATACTCCGTGGAAAAAGTGGGTGTCTGTAGGCATTTTGGGGGACACCAGGCTCGCCGCGTGTGCCGCCGCACCTGGCTGTCGGATCTCCGGCCTTGACATGAGGGAAGCGTATAGCAATACACTCCGATTGTGAAGCATTTTCTGCTTCTGTCATCTGGACGATGAGCCGGGCGTTGCGGAAGACTGGACGGGTGCCTCGCTATACCCGACCCGCGAACAGCGACTACGCGGAGGATCCCATCAAGGCCTTGGGGAACATGATGCAGGCGACCATCATCGGTCACTTGCGTCGCAACCCTGCCCAGACTCGAGGCGAAATCGCCGAGGCGTTGGAGATCCCCGCCATGACCGTGGCCAATGGGATCGAGAAGCTGCTCGACGTGGGTCTCATCATCGCCGACCCTCCTCGCGACATTGCCGTGCGCGGACAGCGTGTCCGATATAGCGTCGACGACGCCGCGGTGACTGAGATGGTGATGAGGCTCGGACAAGTTCTTGGGGAGTTCTGACCCGCGTCAGATGAGGGGGATGGTCATCGAACTGACCATCCCCCCATGAAGCCACCGAGCGATTAGCCGCCGATCAGCGTCAGTCGAGTGGGGTCGTTCGCGAAGACTTCCTCCATGTTCGCGATGGTCACGATCTCCGGATCCAGGTGGAAGACCGGCACATCTGCCGCGCCATTGATCTCAGTCCTGTCGGGCTCAGGAAGCTTGCCGGTCGCCTGAAGCGTCTTGATGATCTCCACGGTCTTCGCCACCAGGTTGTCAGTGGGCTGGTAGACGGTGAAGTACTGCTGACCATCCCAGATCGAAAGAACTGACTCGTTCTCGGCGTCGAGGCCGGTGATAACGGGCAGTTCCTTAAGGGTGTTGCCCACCGACGTGAGGATCGCCCGTGCAATGCCGTCGTTCGGCGACAGGACACCGTCGATCTCGGTGTTCGAGTAGAACCCCGAGGGTAGCGAGTCCATGCGGGCCTGAGCCTTGGCGTTGTCCCAGTCCTGGGTGGCGGCCTTGGTGAACTCGGTCTGTCTGGACACAATATTTGTCCGTCACGAAGTGCAGCATGGACGCCGCCGTGCGGCTGTCACCTACTTATCGGGCCGACCACGTAACCCGCAGCCGACCGACCGACCGACCGACCGAGCCGAGTCCGGGTCGCCCCGTTGGGACAAGATTGTCCAACCCTGGCTGCCGCCCCCGCCCACTACGTCGGTGAGTTCTTGCGAGAGGCAGCTTCGTATCCGGCTTCATAAATCGACCGGAGCGACTCACGCGAGGGATGGGAAGTAGGGTGCGGCGAGGGTCTCTGCGAAGTCGCTCACGTCGCCGCCCGCGAGAGCGCGATCGCGATGGGGCCGAACCTGGACGGCTCAGCGAGCCGCCTCGAGGGCCGTCTTGACGGTGCCCTGCAGGTCGTGCCAGGAGGCGATGAACTTGCTGACGCCCTCGTCCTCGAGCACCTGCGTGACGTCGGCGAAGTCGACGCCGACGGCGGCGAGGCGGTCGAACACGTGGTGCGCGGCCTCGTAGGTGCCGGTCACGGTGTCGCCGGCGATCTGACCGTGGTCGAAGGTCGCCTCGAGCGTCTTCTCCGGCATCGTGTTGACGGTGCCGGGGGCGACGAGCTCGGTGACGTACAGCGTGTCGGGGAGGTTCGGGTCCTTGACGCCGGTCGAGGCCCAGAGCGGACGCTGGGCGTGGGCTCCGGCATCCGTCAGCGCCTTCGCGCGGTCGCTGGCGAACTCCTTCTCGTACAGCTCGTACGCGAGGCGCGCATTCGCGACGCCGGCGAGCGACTTCAGGCCCGCGGCCTCGTCGGTGCCGATCGCGGCGAGACGCTTGTCGACCTCGGTGTCCACGCGCGAGACGAAGAACGACGCGACGGAGTGGATCTGCGAGATGTCGTGACCGTTCGCCTGCGCCTGCTCGAGGCCCGCGAGGAAGGCCTCGATGACCTCGGCGTAGCGCTCCAGGCTGAAGATCAGCGTCACGTTGACCGAGATGCCCTCGGCGAGCACCGCGGTGATGGCGGGCAGGCCGGCCTTCGTCGCGGGGATCTTGATGTGCACGTTGGGTCGGTCGACCTTCGCCCATAGCTCCTTGGCCTGCGCGATCGTCGCGTCGGTGTCGTGGGCGAGATCGGGGGAGACCTCGATCGACACGCGGCCGTCCACACCGTTCGTGGCGTCGTAGACGGGACGGAAGATGTCGGCCGCGTCGCGCACGTCGTCGGTCGTGGCCGCGAAGATCGCGTCGTCGACCGACGCGCCCGCCTTGGCGAGCTCGCCGATCTGGTCGGCGTAGGAGTGTCCGCCGCCGCCGATCGCCCCCTGGAAGATCGTCGGGTTCGTGGTGACGCCCGACACGTTGCGCGTCGAGATGAGTTCGGTCAGGTTGCCCGACGTGATGCGCTCGCGCGACAGGTCGTCGAGCCAGATGCTCACGCCTTCGGCGACCAGCTTCTCAGTGGGGGTGCTCATACCAATTCCTCCAGGTTCAGGGGCCCGCGTCGCGGACCGGTCTCGTAGGTTGCGATCTGCCGGATGCGGCGTTCGTGGCACTCGTCACCGGAGAAGGGCGTCTCGATGAAGACGTCCACGAATGCCAGGATGTCCTCGAAGGAGTGCTGCCGAGCGCCCATCGCGATCACGTTCGCGTTGTTCTGCTCGCGAGCGAGCGTTGCGGTGTCGAGGTTCCAGACGAGTGCCGCGCGCACGCCCTTGACCTTGTTGGCAGCGATCTGCTGGCCGTTGCCCGACCCGCCGAGGAGGATGCCCAACGCATATCGTCCGTCAGCCCAGTCGCGAGCCACAGCGGATGCCGCCTTGAAGCAGAAGGCGGGGTAATCATCGAGCGGGTCGTAGACTCGCGGACCATGGTCCCGCACCTCGTGCCCTCTTCTCTGCAGGTCCTCTCGTAGTCGAGTAGACAGACGGAGTCCCGAATGGTCTGTCGCGATGTGGATGCGCATCGCTGCCTCGTGCTTACTTCGCCGTTGCGAGTTCGAGTGCTGCCGTGGCCGCGAGGGACTCGCGGGCGGCCTCGACGACGTGCTCGGCGGTGATGCCGAACTTCTGGAACAGGGTCTTGTAGTCGGCCGACGCACCGAAGTGGTCGATCGCGACGGAGCGGCCGGCGTCGCCGACGATGCCCCGCCAGGTGAGCGCGGAGCCGGCCTCGACCGACACGCGCGCCTTGACCGCGGCGGGCAGGACCTTCTCGCGGTAGGCGGCGTCCTGCTCGTCGAACCACTCGAGCGAAGGGGCCGACACGACGCGGGCGTTGACGCCCTCGGCGGCGAGGGTCTCGCGGGCGGCGACCGCCAGCTGGACCTCGGAGCCGGTCGCGATGAGGATGACGTCGGGGGTGCCGTTCGGCGCCTCGGCGAGGATGTACGCGCCCTTGGCGACGCCGTCGGTCGACGCGAAGACGTCACCCGATGCCTCGCCGGTGCCGCGTGCGAACACCGGGATGTTCTGGCGGGTGAGCGCGATGCCCGAGGGGCCGCCCTGACGGCGGACGATCTCGAGCCACGCGGCCGAGGTCTCGTTCGCGTCGGCCGGGCGCACCA